>CANFHS010000122.1 GCA_947446835.1 Bacteriovoracaceae bacterium | reverse complement strand
GTGCGACTGGGCGCAGATGCTGCTTCGCATGTACCAGATGTGGGGCAAGGACCAGGGCTTCAAGATCGAGCTCCTGGACGCGCTGCCTGGCGAAACCGCCGGCATCAAGAGCGCCACGCTCACATTCAGCGGGCCGTTCGCGTTTGGCCGCATGAAGTCCGAGGCCGGCGTGCACCGCCTGGTCCGCATCAGTCCGTTCGACTCGAACGCCCGGCGGCAGACGTCGTTTGCCTCGGTGTTCGTGACCCCCGAGATCGACGACAACTTCGAGGTGGTGATCAATCCGGTGGATCTGCGCGTGGACGTGTACCGCGCCGGCGGCAAGGGCGGCCAGGGCGTGAACACCACCGACTCGGCCGTGCGACTGACCCACTTGCCCACGGGCATCGTGGTGGCCTGCCAGGACGAGCGCTCCCAGATCAAGAACAAGGACAAGGCCATGAAGGTGCTGCGCTCGCGCATCTACGAGCGCCACATGGAAGAAGAGCGCAAGAAGCAGCAGGCCATCGAGGACACCAAGAAGGACATCGCCTGGGGTTCCCAGATCCGCTCCTACGTCCTGCACCCCTACAAGATGGTCAAGGACCACCGCACGGGGCACACGGTATCGCAGGCCGACAAGGTGCTGGACGGCACCCTGGACGACTTCATGAAAGCCTACCTGACCTGCCGGATCACGGGCGAATGGGCCCGCGGCGGCGGCGACGAGGTCTGATCGGCCGCCCGGGTTTCCCCTGGCGGCCTCACCTCCGCATGGTCTTCAGCAGGTCCTGGACCCAATCCCTGAGCCCATACGGACGGCGCTTTTTCGTGACGTCCTCGCGCGACCCCGGAGGCTGGATGCCCAGCCGGCTCACGTCCAGGTTCTGCGCGTAGAAAATGCCGAACAGGACGGGGGTCATCCGGAGTCCCAGGTCGCCGATCGACTTGCCCACCAGGAGCGGCATGCGCGACATGCAAAGGGCGTAGACTTCCTCGAACGTCCTGTCGGTCGGGAAGCGGATGCGGCCCACCAGGAGCCCCTGGCGGGTGCCCTGCAGGATCTTCGAGATACGTTCCCGGTAGGCACCCATGCTCTGGGCGTGGGGTCCGGCCAGCCGGTGCATGGGCGAGGCCAGGCCGGTGACCGCCTCCTCGAACTCCAGGTAGTTGGTGCCGCCCTCGATCTCGCTCAGGAAGCCTTCGAGTTGGGCCCGGGTGGCTTCCGTCAGGGAGCCCGAAGCGGGGGTGAAGCTCCGGATCAGGATGGCGCGGACCTGCAGGGCATGGAACAGGTGCCCCAGCTCGTGGCGGGCGGCAAAGCCCGTGGGGTGGTGGAGGGCGTCGGTTTCGGAGGCATGGTCAAAGCCCGAAAGCGCGATCTCGGTCAGGCCTTCGGGGAACACTCCCACCGTGTCGGTCTTCCGGGTCAGTTGGATGCCCGTGGTCCGGGCAAACTCCTGGAGCCCTTCGAAGGCCGAGTTGAACTGGGCGTCGCTCATGGGCGCATCGTCGGCGCCGGCAAAGGCCTTGCGGGCAATGGCCTCGAGTCGCGTGGTGATGTCCTGGGCCTGGCGCGCCGAGATGCCCCGGATGACCTGGGCCGTGTCTTCAGCCGGACTTTCCTGCAGCTTCCGTTTGAGGCAATCGGCCAAGCCCGCGCCTTGGGCAAAGGCCGCAGCCGGGCTCAGGGTCGGCAGGGTCAGGGCAATCCAAACGAAGAGTCGCAGGGGGGCCATGGCAGGTCCTCGCACCGGCTCACTCCCATGCGGGGGCGGGCGGGTCCAGCTGGGTCTTAAAAAATCCATCGAACCAGAACTGGGCCTGCTTCAGGGGTTGACTTTGCGCGGGTGGGAAACTATTCATCGGGCTTCTCCAGAAGGATTTCTGCGGGGGTGTAGTTGAGTTGGTTACAACGTCGCCCTGTCACGGCGAAGGCCGCGGGTTCGAGTCCCGTCACTCCCGCCATCTGGAAAAAAAAGAGCTCCCCAAAAGGGAGCTCTTTTTATTTTCGGGGGTCTCATCCTTTCGCGGTGCGCCGGATGGGCCGATGAAAACGAGGCAAGCGTTGCGGCGCAGGATTGCCTGATTGGGTCAGGCAGCGCGATCAGCGTTCGTCGATCAGATCGCGGATCTTGCAGCTCAAAGCCTTGGAAAAGCGGTACAAAGTCGACAGTTTGGGATTATAGCCCGGCCGGAAGTACTCGAAGACCGCGGGGTATTGCACGCCCAGCAGCTTGGCGAACTGGCGCTTGCTGAGCGACTGTTTTTGAAGCTGCTCTTTGAGTTTCAGAGGTGGGATGTGATTCTTGGCCATTTGAATCATTATCCTTTGAAAATGAGGTCTTGAGCAGCCTAGGCCTAAGCCTAAGACCTGCCCCCAAGCAGGATGGGGCTGCAAGAATTCCGCCCAAGGCGCCAGCGGCGGTGCTAGGTTCTGGCTTAGGGGGGGTGCCGTCATGGAAGGGGCCGATCCGGTCAGCCGGGACAGCTGTGAGCAGATGCTACGCCACGTCGAGGGGCTGGAAGCGCTGTTCTACGCCCAGATCGAAATGCTATCGGGGGCGCTTCGCGACCTTGAGGCGATGAAGGTCGTTCTGAAGACCAGCCTTGCCCGAGGCCATGCCGCGGATGGCGCCTAGGACCACCCGAAGCTGGTAGTCCTTGGGGCTGGAGCACAGCCATTTCAGGACATCCTGGATCAGGGAGGCTGAAGCACCCTCCAGCATGGGGCGGATGCGGTCGGCCCAGCGTTGGGAGGGTTCTTGCTCCTTGGGGGAGCGCAGCAGGCTCCAGGTCGGAACGCCGAGCGCCTCACTGAGGCGGTCCAGGACTTCCAGGCCGGGGGAGGTCTTGCCGGTCAGGATCCGGCTGAACTGGGGAGGAGTGAGGCGTGCCCGCTCGGCCACCTTCTTTCCGCTCCAGCCCCGGGCATCCATCTCGGTACGAAGCCTTTCGATGGCGATCTGGTGACTATCGCGCATCGGAGCCTCCGATTGCACAAAAAGGTAACTTCAGCGCTTCAAGATTGTTTGCGTCTGCAAGTTGCCTGGTCTGGCAACGCATGGGCCTGCTGGCAGGCGGATCGAGCCGTTTTCGGCTTTTTTCTGGAAAGGACCGTTCCATCGTTCGCGTTCTTTTCTTTCTCGGGTCGGCGGCGCTCTTGGTCCAGGCAAGATGTAAGTAGTGAGCGTCGCAAGCTTTTTTGGCATTGCTGCTGAGCGGCAATATAACCAAGCCCACTTAAGTTTCACTAACCAAATCCTCAAAAATATTCTTTTTTGGATGACGAAACGCAATGTCCCAGGCGGCTGGATTCAGCCGAGCGATTCGCTTTTTTTGGGGCGAGTTGACCGCTTGGGTAAGCGGACCTTTTGGGCCTGGACTCGATGCCGGGGGGTGAATTCGGCGCACAGGGGGCACCGGGTGCCGTCGCAGCCCCGGGCCGTGCAGTACTCGCGACCGAAATAGATGATCTGCAGATGCAGGCGGTTCCAGGTCTCGGGGGGGAACAGGGCCTTGAGGTCCCGCTCGGTCTGGGTGACGCTTTTGCCACTGGAAAGCCCCCAGCGGTGGGCCAGCCGGTGGATGTGCGTGTCGACCGGAAACGAGGGTACGCCAAAGCTCTGCGCCATGACCACCTGGGCGGTCTTGTGGCCCACGCCCGGCAGCTCCTCGAGGTCCTCGAGCGAGCGGGGCACGTGCCCCTCGTGCTGCTCCAGCAGCTGGCGGCTCAGACCGGAAAGGGCGCGCGCCTTCTGGGGGGCCAGACCACAGGTGCGGATCAGGGCGTGGATTTCCTCGACCGGAAGCGCGGCCATCTGCTGGGGGGTCGAAGCCCGGGCAAAGAGCGCGGGCGTGACCAGGTTCACCCGTTTGTCGGTGGTCTGGGCCGAAAGCAGCACGGCCACCAGCAAGGTGAACGGGTCGCTGTGGTCGAGCGGGATGGGCGGGTCGGGGTACAGCTCATTCAGCCGTTCCAGGATGCGGGCTGCCCTACGCTGGCGCTCGGCCTTGGAGATCACGACCGGGCCGGGGCCCCATAGCGGGCGGTGATCGCGGCTTCGAAGTCCGACCAGAGCCGGGCCATCGAAGTGGTGTTGTCGGCCAGGACCTCCGCTCCGTGCACCACACGGATGCGGGCGTCCAGGTCCACGGCGTGGGTCGGGAACGGGGCCTTGGCGGCGCGGTCCAGCGCTTCCTGCATGCGCTTCCGGGACAGGCTCCAGGCCTCATCGACGCTGCGGTTGCAGACCCGGGCCAGCTCGCGGCCCGAGAGGCGCTGGCCGGTCAGGGCCTGGAGCATCTCGGACTGGGTGACGCGATTGCCGGGGGCCCAGGCCGACTTTGCCAGCTCAGGGCCGACCTTCGGGTTGTCGACAATGAATCCGTCGCGGTCCAGGAAGTGCGCCCGGATCTGGTACACCGCCATGTGCGCCAGCAGGTAGCCCTGGTACGAGCACGAGCCCGAGTCCGAGAGCAGGTGCGGGATGGTGAGCAGCGGCCGGGGCGAGCACTCCACGCCGAGCACGCGTTTTTCGCAGTCACGGGCCAGGCGGATGACCGCCTCGGGCGTGCGTTCGGCGTCGCTCATCGCATAGAGCGCGCGCTCGAACACCGGCACCACCAGGATGCCGCGCTCGCCATAGGCCATGAATGGCAGGCCGGCGGCCTGGCGCTTGCGGATCAGCTCCTCGGGCACGGGCTTGCCCTGGGGGTCGCGCGCGTACAGCGCCATCCAGTCGGCATCGCCGATGACCGAGTCGAAGAACATGGACTGCGTCTCGGCATGGGCCATGGAGAGCGGCGGAAATTCGTGCGAGAAGCACGGCGAGTCCTGCAGGATGTTGGCGAAGTGGGCCGCGTGTCCGCCTTCGTGGAAGAGCGTGGTCAATCCCGTGCGGCCGCTTCCGGGCTGGCTCGGGGTGGCGTTCGAGGTGAAGTTGATTCGCGCCGGAACCCAGCGGCCCTGCTCGTCGAAGTAGCTCGGGCCGGGGCCGTGCATGAAGCCGTTCTCGTACTTGCCCTTGCGGTCCAGCAGGTCGAGCGTCAGCTCGGCTCCGCGGTACTTCACGCCCATGCGGTCAAACGACCGGCACCACCATTCCAGCGACTTCTGGAAAGGGAAATAGGGGGAAAGGGCCGACTCCGCGTCGCCCGCGATCGAGTAGCGCAGGTTGTGTGCCAAGGTGGCCTCGGCGCCTTTTTCGCGCTTCAGTTCCTCCATCGAGGCCAGGCAGCGGGCGCGGGTCAGCTCCTCGAATTCGTCCAGGATCGCGAACAGCTCATCGACCGTGAGGTGCTCGTTCTTCTTGACCTTGTAGTGGAAAAAATCAGGATAGCCGAGCGAACGCGCGAAGGTGTTGCGCTGGCCGACCAGGTCCAGGAAACCCGAATCGCGCACGATGAACTGCTCCAGGTCGAGCAGGCCCTGGTGCGAGCTCTTGCGCACCGATTCGTCGGCCGTGGTGCCCAGGTTCTGCGACAGCACGTTGATGGAGGTGCTGACTTCCTCACCCGAGGAGTCCCGGTACCGGGGCGGGTTCGCGGCGCGCTTCTGGAAGACCTGGGATTCGGATCCGATCAGTCCCTTCTGCAGCTCGCGCGCCTGGGGCGATTCGATGGAATGGAAGGAGAAGAACCGCTCCCAGCCCTTCAGCACGGTGCGCTCGCGCTCGCCGCCTTGGGCCTGCTCCAGCGCCTGGCGCACCTCGGTCAGGCGCGCGGGGTCGGACAGCCAGCCCTGCAGGCGACTCTCGGCTTCCTGCAGCTTCGGGGCGTCTTCCGCCCGGCCCATGTAGGTCGACCAGAACAGGTCTTCCTTGGCAGTGTGGAGGTTCAGGAACTGGCGGTCAAAGTCGAGGGCGGTCTGTGGCTTCGAAGTCATGGACTGGGGCTTACCACAGGGGAAGGGACCTGGGTGTGAAGGGGCGGGGAGGTGGACTCTTTAATCTTGATCAAAAAAATCTGCGATTGTAACTCCGGAGGCGATGAAATGCCTCGATCCGAATTCTGAAGCCGCACGGGATCTGGCCAGCGGCCGTTACGTCATCCGGCGCATGACGGCTGCGGACCTGGCCCGGGTGCCGATTCCCTGGATGCGCGACGCCGGCTGGAATCCGGGGCTTCACGATGCGGAAACCTTCGCCGAGGCCGACCCTGACGGATTCCTGCTGGGTGAGCTGGACGGCAAGCCCATCGCTTGTGTCAGTGCCGTGCGCTACTCGGACTCGTTCGGGTTCTTCGGGGCATACCTGGTGGACGCGAACTTCCGGGGACGAGGCTATGGTCTGGCCATCCACGAAGCCGGGCGCCGCCACCTGCAAGGTTGTGTGCAAGGCGGCGACGGAGTGCTGGAGAACGTCGAAAAGTACAAGCGCATCGGCCGGGTCTACGCGTACCGAAATGCCCGCTACGAAACGCTGAAGCCCGCGGACTGGGAAGCGCCCGCACGCGATGCGGTGGTCGACGCGCGCCAGGTGCCGTGGGCGGCGCTCCAGGCGTTGGATCGGCAATGTTTTCCGGCGCCGCGGGTGGCGTTTCTCCGGGCCTGGATCGCTCAACCGGATGCCCACGCGCTGGCGGCCTGCGACGGACCCGAGGTGCGCGGTTACGGGGTCATCCGCAGGTGCTTTCGGGGTTGGAAGATCGGGCCGCTGTTTTCGAAAGATCCGGCGACCGCCGAAACCCTGTTCCGTGCCCTGGTGGCCCGGATACCGGCCGGTGACCCGTTCGTGCTCGACATCGCCGAGCCGAACGAGGCGGCGCTCGCGCTGGTGCGTCGCTACGGCATGACCGAAGTGTTCGCCACCGCGCGAATGTATACGGGCCCGGCGCCCCAGGTCCGCCTGGACTGGGTGTACGGCGTGACCACTTTCGAGTTAGGGTAGCGGGCAATCATGGAAATCCAGACCCACACTCCGTACCATCCCAGGTCCCAGAAGGTTCCCGTCGAACGCTACGATGTGTTCGATGTCATGCAGCTCACCCGGGGAACGCCGCTCCAGAACCGGGTCGCGGCCGACTGGGTGTCCATCGGTCCTCATCAGGTTTCCAACGTGCATCGGCACAACCGGTCCGAAACGGTGCTGTTCATCATCCAGGGCCAAGCTGAGGCGCGGGTGGGGGACCGGAGGGTCGAGGTACGGGCCGGCGACCAGGTGGTGATCCGGGCGGGCGAATTTCACGGCTTCGTGACCCAGGCTGACCCGCTGGTGTTCCTGTCGGTGCAGACCCCGCCCATCTTTGATGAAATGACAGGGGTTTTGGACTTGGAGCCCGAATCC
>CANFHS010000121.1 GCA_947446835.1 Bacteriovoracaceae bacterium | reverse complement strand
TACATCCCGCCCGCGATCCAAGGGTGCTTCAGCAGCTCGGCCAGGAATCGCTCGTTGGTCTGCAGGGAGCCCGCGATCCAGAGCTCATCCAGGACTCCCCGGCCCACCAGCATGGCCTGCTGCCGATCGGACGCGCCCGCATAGACCACGCCCAGCAGGCCGTCGCTGTCGGGCGCGACCACGCTTCCCGCTTCGACCGAAAACTCCAGGAAGGCTTCGGACCTGGGAAAGCGCCACTCACGCCGGGTCGAGACTTCGCGGATGGTCCCGGGCTGCGGAAGCTGGAGCACCGGGTCTTCGGCGTGGATGCGGAGGCTCACGCCCGAAGACCACGACGGCTCGGGCGACCAGGCGGGCTCCTTGCCCGGACCCCCTTGGAGCGCCTGGAGCTGCCAGGCCACCGCGCTGGTGCCGGCCACCCGCTCCCAGAGCCGGTAGCTGGTGTTCAGCCGCGCCGCCCCCTCGATCAGGAAGACGCGCGTGTCGTCGACGAAGAAATCCAGGGAACCCACCCCCACAAAGCCGCTCACCTCGGCCAGCTGCAGGGTCCAGCGCCGCATCCGCTCGAGCGGCGCGGGGTCCACGTTTTCGGCCGGACAGAATTCGATGATCTTGCGGTGCCGCGACTGCAGCGAAGCGTCGACACAGGGAAAGACCTTGGAACGGCCGTCATGGAAGCGCACGAAAGGCACCGTGATCCGGCGGGCTCCTTCCAGGTAGCGCTCGACCAGGAGGATGACCTCGCCGGCATTGCGCTCCAGCTGTTCCATCCAGAGCGGCAGAAGTCCCTCCAGGTCTTCCATGGAATGCAGCACCTGCACGCCGTGGCGGGTGCTGCCTCGGACGGACTTCAGGACCAGGGGGAAGGGCCGCTTGCCCCCGCCCACGAAGGCCTGGACCTCGCGCACGCTGTGCAGGGGATCCATGCCCAACGCCAGGTGGGGAATGCCCAGGCTCTCGGCACGGGTCAGCAGGCTCAGCTTGTTCGAAAAAAGCGAAACCACCTTGGCGGGCGGGCAGATGGCGGCCAGACCCTGTTCCTGGCAAAGCTGGCCCAGCGCGGGCGACTCGGCCCAGGGGCCCACGCCCGGATGGACCAGGTGCGCGGCACTGCCGACCGGGGGCCCGGCCCGTTCGCGGAATTCCCGGAGCAGGGACCGGAGCGCTTCGACCCCTCCCTCGGAGGTGGGCGAAGCCAGGCGGCGGCTGGCCAGATCCAGCTCGCCCATCGCATCGAAGCCCAGCCGGGCCAGATCCTGGACGATGGGATTCGACGATACCCGGGACCCCAGAACCAGGGCCTTGGTCTGCTGTCCGGTCAATTCGCCGGTAAAACCAAAACGCATCGGGCGGGAGGTTAGCCCAGGCACTGGACAAAGGCCAAGCGGTTTGGTCCTTAGGGAAACATGCGAGTACCGCTTCCCCTGTCCGAAGCCTTCGGAGCCTCTTTCGAAACACTGATCACCGGCTTTGCGGCCGAAGAAAAGCTCATGCCCGAGGCCGAAGCGCTGAATTCCCAGCGGTATCTGGCCCGTTCCGTCATTCCCCACGTCCAGAAGCTGTCGGACCTCTTCAACCGGGTGGAGCGCCTGCGCCCCTCGGAGGACGAGGAACCCGAGGTTCGCCGCAAGGCCCAGGATCCGGCAGCCGCCGCCAAGGGCCTGGCTCCCTACTGGACCGAGAGCTCCAACCCGGCCAACCTGCGGCTGGCCTACTTCCTTTATTTCATGCCCGCCAACCTTTACCGGGTGGCTTCGGTCTGGGCCGAGCTGAGCCGCCTGGGCTACCGTTGGCCCGAAGGCCGCCCCCTGGACGCCATCGAGCTCGGGGCGGGCCCGGCGTCGGGAGCCTGCGGAATCTCGGCAGGCGAACGCCATGCCCCCTGCGGCCTGCCGGAGCGCGGCCAGTTCGCCTTGATCGAGCAGGACAAGCCCATGCTCGAGCTCGGCGCCCGCTGGGCATCCCGCTACTTTACCGACAACGGACGCCCGGACTGGGGCACCCGGACCTTCCGCCGCCGGCTGGACTTTGCCGAGCCCCTGCTGCCCCGGAACGCCCCGCGGTTCAATCTGTGGCTTTCGAGTTACTTCCTGAACGAGACCACCGAAAGCCCCCGCGCCGTGGCGCTGCGCCTGCTGGAAACCTGGAAACGGCACCTGGACGACGAAGGGTTGGTCATCCTGGTGGAGCCCGCCCTGAAGTTCCAGTCGCGCAAGCTCCTGGAAGTCCGGCAGGCCATCCTGGAAGAGGTCGACTCGCATCGGGCCGGCTTCCCGCTGCAGGTGCTTCTGCCCTGCCTGGGGCACCAGGCCTGCGGGGCGCTCGCGGCCGAAGAAGACTGGTGCCATGAGGAAGTCAGCTGGTGGAGGCCGCCCTACTTCAAACGCATCGACCAGATGGCAGGCCTGGATCGCAAGACCTTGCCCTTCAGCTACCTTGTACTGGCCCGCAGCTCACGGCCTCGCGAGGAAATCCTGCCCGCGCTGGCGGCCCACCCGGGCGCTCCGCGCCAGAGGCTGGTCAGCCCGGCCCACTCCGAGGGCCAGGATCTGGAATTCTTTGTCTGCGGCTCGGACGGAAAGCGCAGGGCCCGTTACCGCCCGCAAGCTTCGATCGAGGGCTCGGACGAGCTGGGGCGCGGGGACATCCTCGTGGGACCCCAGGTCCGGGGCGACGTCCACGCCTCCAGGATCGACAAGATTCTCCAGAGGCTCTAGCCGCGAAGCTGGGCTCCCGGGCGGGGCACGGCACGCAGACGCGAGTAGAAGAAACGCAGCCGCGCCTGGTCGCGCCGGAAGCGGCGGCGATTCTCGGTGAAGGGCAGGGCGCGCGGCACGAGCTCCTCGTAACGGGCCACCAGGGACCAGAGTTCGGGCTCCTGGACAGCAAAGCTGCGGGGCTGGCTCCGCGCCCAGGCGGGAAGCAGCGGACGAACCGAGCCCAGGCGGATGCGCGGGTAGGGCTCCGCCCGGAACGCATAGGCGCGCGCAGGGACCTCGAAACGGTTCGGGCCCAGCTGGCGGACCTGGCCCACAGGCTCCAGCCACCTCACGAGGCGACCCGACCAGGCCTCGCGCCAGGCCAGCACTGCCTGCCGCTCACCCTCCAGCTCCAGGCGCAGCTCGATGGGCCGCGCCACATGCCCGGGGGTGGGCTCGAAATCGTTTTCCGACTCGACCTCGGCCGGCATCCGCGGCTCGCGCGGCGGCTGCGACCGCGGCTCCTGGAGCCTGAGCAGGGCGACCCCCGCGCGCGCGCCCGCTTGGCGCAGCTCCGCTTCCAGCTGGGCCAGCGAAGGCTCGAGCGGAATGCGGTCGAGCAGCTTGATCTGGTCGTGCTCGCGCTCCAGACGCGCCAGGTCGGCGGCATCCGCTTCCTGGTTGCGGACCAGGAGCTCGGCCTCGTTCACCCGGTCCTGGAGCTCGCTCCGGAGCCAATCGCGGCCCTGAGGGTCGAGCGCGGGCCGGGTGTCAGCCCAGGCCAGCGGCGCGAGAGCGAAAGCGAGAGGCAGCGCACTGCTTCCCAGAACTCCCAGCCTCCCGATGAAACCCAAATTTCGCATTTTCGCGGCCCGTCCGGCGTTGACGACGCGATGAGATATAGTCGCAGGCGTTTGGGCTTGGCAAGAAATCCGAAGTCCCGTACCTCTGTTTTTTCCGTGGCCATCAACCTGAAAAAACTCAATCCCCAGCAGCGGGAAGCGGTCCTGCACGGTGACGGCCCCCTGCTCCTCCTGGCCGGTGCCGGAAGCGGCAAGACCAGCACCATGGCCTACCGGATCGCGCACCTCATCGCGGCCCGCCACATTCCCGCTTCGGCCATCCTGGGCCTGTCGTTCACCCGCAAGGCGGCAGGCGAGCTCCGGGAGCGGGTCCGGAAGCTCGTGACCGAGACTTCGGGCAAGGGGATGACCCAGGGCCTGACGATCACCACCTTTCACAGCCTGTGCGTGCGCATCCTGCGGGCCCACGCCCGGCTGCTGGGATTCCAGGACGACTTCACCATCCTGGACCAGCCCGACCAGGTCGACATCATCCGGGGCATCCTCCGCGACATCAAGCTCGACGACCGCACCTTCGATCCCGACCGGCTCCTCTTCGAGATCGGCCAGGCCAAGAACCGGTTTCTCGACCCCGAACAGGCCGAGGAGTATTTCCTGGCCTCCCGCAACCTGCCCCACGACTACAGCGTCGTGGTCGGTTCGGTTTACGTGCGCTACCAGGCCGAGCTCCGGGCCCGCAACGGCATGGACTTCGACGACCTGCTTTTCCATGCGGTCTCTTTGCTGTCCAGGCACGCCGACGTCCGCGAGGGGTACCGGCTCAAGTTCCGCCACGTGCTGGTGGACGAATACCAGGACACCAACCCCGCCCAGTTCAAGCTGCTGTCGCTGCTCTGCAAGGAGCAGAATCCGAACCTCTGCGTGGTGGGCGATGACGACCAGTCCATCTACGCCTGGCGCGGCGCGGACCCCACGCACATCCTGGAATTCCAGCACCACTTCAAGGGCGCGCGCCTCATCACCCTGGACCAGAACTACCGCTCCACGAGCACCATCCTGGACGCCGCCAACGAGGTCATCGCCAAGAACACCAAGCGCCACGCCAAACGCCTCTGGTCGGACCGCGGCCTGGGCGAGCCCATCAGCCTGACCGTGGTGGAGGAAGACCGCGCCGAGGCCGAGTTCGTGGCCGAAGAGATCCTCCGGCGGGCCCGCACCGCGCAGGAAGGCCAGTTCCGGCAGCTGCGTCCCTGGAAGGACTTCGCGGTCCTTTACCGTTCGCATCCGCAGTCGCGCCTTTTCGAGGAGGCGCTGCGGGTGCGGCAGATCCCCTACAAGATCGTGGGCACGCTTTCGTTCCTGGACCGCAAGGAGGTCAAGGACGCCCTCTCCTACTGGAAAGTGGTGGCCAATCCCCGCGACGACGCCGCCTGCCGACGCATCCTGAACTGGCCCGCCCGCGGCATCGGCAAGGGCACGGTCGAGTCGATCCACGAGGAGGCGGTGAAAAGCTCCCAGGGCTTCGTGGAGGCGCTGGCCTCGGCTCCCCGCACTGCCCCCCGCGCGGCGGAAAACTGCCTGGCGTTCCTGCGCCTCATCGACGGCATGCGGAACGACCTGCGCGGCATCGAGCTGAACAGCCAGGCGCTCTCGGCCTGGGGACGCAGGACCCTGGAGCGCATCGGCTTCAAGAAGGGCCTCGAAGAGGACACCGACGATCCCGTCCAGATCCAGCGCCGCTGGGACAACGTGGACGAGCTTTGCAACTCGCTGGGGCAGATCCCCATCGACGAGATCCTCGAGGAAGAACGGGAACGCGGGGCCGCGCAGGTGGACGGCCTGACGCTGCTTCGGGAGTACATCGTGCGCATGACGCTCAATGCTCTCGAGGACGAGGAAGAGAACAAGAAGGACGACAAGAAGAAGGACGACAAGGACCAGGTCACGTTGCTGACCCTCCACGGGGCCAAGGGTCTCGAGTACCCCATCGTGTTCCTGGTGGGACTGGAGGAAGGACTGCTGCCCCATCGCAGGACCATCGAAGAAGGCACCGACATGGGCGAAGAGCGCAGGCTTTGCTATGTCGGAATCACCCGCGCGCGCGATCACCTGCTGATCACCCGCGCCAAGCACCGCATCCGCTACGGCAAGGCCGTGCCCCGCACGCCTTCCCGGTTCCTGGAAGAAATCCCCTCCCACCTGCTCGTCAAGAACGACATCTCCGGAACTCCGGACCTCGATTCGCCCGAATCGCGCGAGGCCCACGAGGTCAAGGTGAAGGACTTCCTGTCCGGGATTCGCGCCCAATTGATGCAGAACGCCAAGCGTTAGCTTCCCCTTCCGACGCAAAACCTTGCAAAGTGGGGGCAATTGGTTTTGAAAAAGATGAGGGTGGACTGACATGGGGACTTTCCTGGAGAGCCGTCGAAGATTTATCCAGCTCGGGGTGGCAGGAACCGCGGCGTTGACCGCCGTGGGCGGAGGGCTGCGTTTTTTCGGGGCCTTCGGCTACTCGCATCGACTGGCACCGCAGGACCTTCCGATCGCGCTTTCAGCCAAGGAGTTCGCGGTGGTCAAGGCGCTCTGCGAGATCCTGCTGCCCGAAACGCCCGGATTTCCTTCGGGTGAATCGCTGGGCGTGCCCCAGCGCATCGACGAGGAAGTCTGGGCCACCTCGCCCAGGCTGGCCTCCGACCTGAAGACGTGCCTGCAGCTCCTGGAACATGCCCCGGTGATGGTCGGGCATTTCGGCCGCTTCTCGGCGCTGGATCCCGAAGTCCGCGCACGCGCCTTCCAGGCCTTGCTCACGAGCCAGACCGATGTGCTGGTCCAGATCTCGGTGGGCCTCAAGGAAATGGTCCACTTCTTCTATTACGTCCGCAAGGAAACCTGGACGGGCATCGGCTACGAGGGTCCCTTCGTTCCTGAGGCCGTTCCGCCCGAATCGAGCAAGGCCTACGCCGCGCTCCTGGCCAGCCGGAGGAATCCCGCATGAGCATTCTCACCTTCAAGGAACTGACCGAAGATCGGGTGGAGAGCGCCGATGTCTGCGTCATCGGGACGGGCTGCGGCGGCGCCACGCTCGGCGCGCGCCTGGCCGAAGCCGGCAAGAAGGTCGTCTTCCTGGAGCGCGGCGGGTACTACACCAAGGCGGACTTCGACCAGCGCGAAGACAACATGTTCGCCAAGATCGACGGGGGGCGGGGCTTCGACACCAGTGACGACGGATCCATCGCGCTCACCTACGGCAACAACGTGGGCGGCGCGAGCGTGCATTACTGGGCTGACAGCTACCGCACGCCCCAGGACCGCCTCGATCTCTGGGAGCAGAAGTACGGACTGGAAGGTCACCAGGAAAAGGATCTGGCACCCTACTGGGGCCCGCTCGAAAAGGACCACAACGTCCACGAGGCAGAACCCCAGTACTACAACCGCATGAACCAGCTGCTCAAGCACGGAGCCGAAAAGCTGGGCTGGCAGGGACACCCGGTTCCGCAGGCCCGCAGGCCCTGCGCAGGCAGCGGCTACTGCCAGCAGGGCTGCGCGTACGACTTCAAGCAGAGCCAGATCGTGACCCATATCCCCCGGGCCCTCGCCGCCGGTGCCACCCTCTTTGCCGACACCGAGGCCATGTCGCTGGTCTGGAGCGGCAGCCGCGCCACCGCGCTCGAAGCGCGTGTGCTGGACCGGGCCACGGGCAAGCCCAACGGCCGCAAGGTCCGGATCGAAGCCAAGACCTTCGTGCTGGCCGCAGGGGGCTACGGTTCGCCGGTTTTCCTGCTCCGCAACGGATTCAAGGAGCGCCTGCCCGCCGTGGGAGAGCACACCTACTGCAATCCTTCACCGATCGTCCACGCGCTGTTCGACGAGGACATCGTCATCTACCGCAATATTCC
>CANFHS010000120.1 GCA_947446835.1 Bacteriovoracaceae bacterium | reverse complement strand
CGAGTAGTTGGAGACCTGCACCTCGATGCCGCTCTGGCGGGTGAATTCCGCGATCGTTTCAGGAGCCAGGTAATTGGCCCAGACCGCCAGATGAAGGGTCGGCCTGGGGGCCGACTTCGGGGAACAGGAAACTCCCGCCCCGCCCAACAAGACCATTCCCAAAGCCAGGATCCAGCGCCGTTTCGCCATGGCGCGATCCTACCCGAAAAAAGCCTTCAAGGCATGTAGCGGAAGCTGACAAAGACCTTCTGGCCCGCGGCCACCGACACGGTCTTTTCGGCAAGGGCCGCCGCCCCGACCGGAAGAGCCCGGACGACGTGGGTGCCAGGTCTGACCGGGATCCGCGCCATCTGCAGGTCCCGGGGCAACAGGTTCCAGGACCGGCAATCCGCCTGGTCGCTGGCATACATGGCAACCCGGGCCAGGAACCCCGCCAGGGGGCTCTGGGTGCGCCTCTCGATCTGGTCGGCCACCACTTCCTTGGCCACCAGGCCGGCCAGCTTCTTGGCCACCAGGGCTCCGTACTTTTCCTCGAGGTTCTGGATGGCCACCTTCTCGATGTCGTACAGCGACGTGGTCCCCGACTGGAGCTGGCCGTCGACCTCGACCTGCGCGCGCAGCACCGGATTGGGCCGCGGATAAAACCGGGGCAGGCTCCGGAAATCGGGATTGGAGTGTTTCACGGGCGAAATGCCGTTCTGGTAGATCACGATGAGCTCGGCCTCGGGTTCGCGGGTCTGCTCGGGTGTCAGCCGGAACGCCTCTTTCCAGCGCGACAAGTCCTCCGCGAAGCCGCCCTTGCGGGCCACCCTCCACAGCGCAGGCCCCAGGCCGGGAGCATCCGGCGCCAGCTCGAACGTCCGCTTGTAGTCGATGTAAGCCGAGTTCCAGTTGCCCTCGGATTCGTACAGCAGCCCCGAAAGGTACTGGGCAAACGCGTTCTGGCGGTAGCCTCGCCCACCCTCGGTGACCAGGCGCTCCAGCTTGCGGTTCACCCGTTTGGCCTCGACCAGGGCGTCCTCGCGATTGCCCAGCAGCGCGTAGTTCATGGCCAGGTAGGTCGAGATCATCACGTTCTCGAATTCCTCGCCCTTGTAGTCGGTGATGTTCTGGGAGGTCAGGAAGGTGGCGGCTTCGACGGAAAGGCTGGTGTAATCCTTGATTTCGGCCAGCTGGTCCGCCTCCAGGAAGGCCCGGTTCGACTCCTCGAACTTTCCCGCCTGGTGCAGGGCCAGTCCCAGATCCAGGATGTACAGGAGCGAGTCGCGGCCGCCCTTGCCCTGGCTTTCGTAGCCCTTGCGAAGGTGGGCCGCCGCGCCGTCATAATCGCCCGACTGGAAAAGCCGGTTGGCCTCGGTGTCCAGGACCCGGGCCGATTGGCAGGAAGCCAGCAGCAGCGCCCCCGCGGCGAGAGCTGAAAACGCGCGGACCTTCGGGATCAAAGGCCCACGCTGTGTTTGCTGTACTTCTTGCGGAGCTCGCGCTCTTCGGTGCAATCGATGGTCGAGCTTTCCAGATTGGTCAGGTTCATCGTCAGCTTGTAGTAGATGAATTTGGCATCGCCGACCTGCTGGATGTTCGTGGCCAGGTTGCCCGAGAGGATGTAGTCGGCGCCGATCTGGTTGCCGCGCTTTTTCTGCGTGGGGCCCTTCACGTTGCCCGACTCGTTGTACTGGTATTCCTCTTCGAGGGTCTGGCGTTCCTGCTTGTTGACGAAGCGCACCTTGCCCGACTTGATCAGGGCCGTGCGGATCTTGTCGGTCATCGACTCGGTGTCGATGTGCTCTTCGGTCTTGTTCTTGACCTTCTCGACGATCACCACCGGAGCCTTGGGCGCGTTGGCCACCCAGTTGCAAGCCACCATGGCCTTGATGACCGTGTCGGCCATCTGCTGCATGTCGGATTCGTTGAACTTGTCGTCCAGGAGCTCGACCCGGCTCGGGTCGTCATACTCACCCTTGGTGAAGGCCTTGGGCCCGCAGCCCGCGACAGAGACACACATTCCCGCAAGGAGGATAAAACCGACCTGTTTCCGCATCGCCTGACGCCCCTCTTCTGTCCTGTTCCTGGAAAGTGGAATCAGTGTATGACCGGGACCGGGAAAAGCAAGAATCTTGATGCCTGCAACCGGTCTCCAGAACATCCTCAAGCGCCCGCTGATCTTCGTCAGCGGCAAAGGCGGTACCGGCAAGACCGCTGTATCCCAGGCCATTGCCCGTTCGCTTCCAGGCCGAGTGCTGTGGATCTGCTTCGAGGATCCGACCCGCCCGCCTGGGGCGCTGACCCAGGTGGGCCCGAGCCTGTGGCAGCTCAACGCCTCGGCCGGACCGGCCTTCGCGGAGTACGCGCAGATCAAGATCGGCGTGAAATTCCTGGCCCAGGTTTTTCTCCAGAACCGGGTCATCCAGTACCTGGCCACCGCGGCACCCGGCATCCGTGAGCTGGTCCTGCTGGGAAAGGTCTGGTTCGAGCGGCGGCACTACGATCACATCGTGTGCGACATGCCGTCCACCGGCTACGGCATCGCGATGTTCCGGTCGACCGGCAACTTCGCGACCCTGTTCGGCTCGGGCCCCGTGCACCGGGACGCCGAGGCCATGAACGCGACCTTTGCCGATCCCTCGCTCACGGGCCACCTCATCGTCTCGCTGCCCGAGGAAATGCCGCTCCAGGAGTCGCTTGAGCTCAGGACTTTCCTGCTCGACCTGTTTCCAGGCAACGAGCCCGCGCTGATCTGCAATCGCCTCATGCCCGCGCTTCCGGGCACCGAGGCCCTCTCGGACCTGGACCAGGGCTCGCCCCTGCCCCGCGACGCGCGCGACTTCCTGCGCCGCCGTTCGCTGCTGGAGCGCGAGAACATCGAACGCAGCTGGACCCGGCAAGGATTCCAGTATTTCCCGCTGCCCTTCGTGGCCCCCGAGCCCGGGCGCGAGCACGAGCACCTGGTGGAGCGGCTCTCCACCCTCCTCCTGGAGTCCTCCCGATGAGCCGGAAAGCCCTCCAGCTGGATGAGTTGCTCCAGAAGCGCAAGGTCATCATCACCTGCGGCACGGGCGGGGTCGGCAAGACCACGCTCAGTGCCGCCATCGCCCTGCGCGCGGCGCTCCTGGGCCGCAAGACCGTGGTCATCACGGTCGACCCCGCCAAGCGTCTGGCCACTTCGCTGGGCATCGCGGCCCTGGGCGACCACCCCACCGACCTCACCGCCCACGTCGAAGCCGCGGCCGCGCGCCTCCGGGCCCAGGGTGCCCCGGCCCCCTCCCGGATCGCAGGCAGCCTTTCGGCCATCATGCCCGACACCCGGCGCACCTTCGAGGAGCTGGTCAAGGACCTGGGTTTCTCGGACCAGGGCGCTTCGCGCCTGGTGAACAACCCCATCTTCCGCATCTTTGCCCGCGAGTTCTCGGGAACCAACGAGTACATGGCCGTGCAACGGCTTTACCGCCTGCACCGCGATGGCGACTTCGACTGCATCATCCTCGATACGCCGCCCAGCCGAAACACCCTGGACTTCCTCAATGCACCGCGCCTGCTGACCCGGTTCTACGAGGAAAAGGTCTTCCACTGGCTCATCGTGCCCTCGGGCAAGATCGCTGCCGCCGGCATGCGCAAGGCCCTGGGAGTGCTGGAGCGCCTGACCGGCGGCAACTTCATGACCTACCTCATGGACTTCGTGGCGTCGCTCTTCGAGGTCCAGGAAAGCTTCACCCGGAACCTGCATGAAGTGACGGCCCTTCTGGAAGGGCGCCACACCGGTTTCCTGCTCGTGGCCTCGCCAGCCCCCGAGCATGTGCGCGAGGTGGGCCATTTCACCTCGGAAGTCGAGCGGCACCACTACCGGTTCGATGGCCTGATCCTGAACCGCACCCTGGGCTACCTGGGCGAGCCCGAGCACCTGCCTCCCGGTCCGGCCTGGCAGGAAGCCGCCGGGATCCTGCGCGGCCTCCAGGCCAGGGAACGGCGCGCGGCCGACGAACTCAAGCGCATTCCGGGCGCCCCCCAACCCCTGCAGCTTCCTGAGCTTGCTCGCGACGTCCACTCGGTGGAAGATCTCCTTCATGTGGCACTGGCTCTGGATCGCGACTCTGTCCTGCACTGAACTCCTCACCCCCGGTTCCCCGGCCACCGCCTGGGCCGCGCCCCCGTCCACGCAGGCGGCCCAGAAGCAGCCATCGCCCCTGCCCCTGACCCCCGAAGCCCAGGGCCCCCGATCGGCCGAGGAGTCCTCGCTGCTCTGGGGCGACGGCAAGAAGGCCTTTGACCAGGCCCGCTGGCCCGATGCCATTCGCCTGCTGCGGAGGCTCACGAGCCGCTACCCCACTCACCCCCAGGCCACTGAAGCCCACCTGCTGCTGGGACGCGCCCTGCTCCAGTCGGGCAACGCCAGCGAGGCCATCGTGTCCCTGCGCCACTTCATCGAAGCGCGGGGCACATCCCCGGAAGCGCACCAGGCCCGCCTTGGCCTGGCCGAGGCCTACATCCGGGCGCAACGCCCCCAGGAAGCCCTCCAGGTGCTCCGCGAGCTCGCGCCCGCCGAACAGGCTCGCCGGCTGCCCCCGGCTTCGTCCGCCGAACGGCATCTGCTGGCGGCCCGCGCCCACCTCATCCAGCGTCACCACCGGGAGGCCGAGGATTCGCTCCGCGAAGCCCAGAAGCACCTGCCCGCCAACCTGCCCAGCCTGCTCTCCTTGTCCGAAGGGGCAGCGCTCGAGGTCCGGCTGGCCCGGTGCGAGGAGCTTCCAGGAGCCGCGGCGGCGCACGCCGACGAGGCCCGCCTCTCGGGCCTGCTGGGACAGCGCGGAATCTGCCTCACCGAGGCCCTGGTCCACTTCAACAACCTGCTCCGGATCGAGTCCAAGGAATCCCAGCAACGGGGCGACACCGCCCGGGCCGGCGGTGTCCTGATCCAGGCCCTCCAGTCCTACCAGGCCGTCTGCTCCCGCCCGCCGGCACCTGTGGACCAGCGGTCCGCCAGCCAGAAGCGCCAGTACGTCAAGGAGCTGCGGGGGCTGCTCACCCAGACCTGCACCAAAGCGCTGCTGCGCAATTTGTCCCTGCTCGACGCCTGGAAAAATGCTATCCCTCAGGCGGCGCAGCCGGAGCTTGCCCGGGTCCGGGCGGCCTGCGAAGCTGCGACGCGGTTCTGAACCGAATTCGACCTGAAGGAACTCATGCTTACCCCGACTCGCCAGGGCCAACAGCTCAAGCGGCACCTGGCCGAACGGATCCACAACAGCCGCCGGGAACTTTTCGAATGGCAGATGGAGCTGGCCCGCAAGAGCCCGCCTCCGTTCTACTGCTCGGTGGACCTTCGCGACTCGGGCCACAAGATCGTGCCGGTGGACTCGAACCTTTACCCGGCCGGGTTCAACAACATCTGCCCGGATGACCAGCGCTCGGCCAGTGCGGTGTTCCGGGCCCAGGTGTCGGCCTACGCCTCGCATCTGGGGCTCAAGAAGGACGTCCAGCGCATCCTGATCCTTCCGGAGGCGCACACCTCCAACGCCTGGTACATCGAGAACCTCCATTACCTGAACCAGATCCTGACCGACGCGGGCTTCGAGACCCGGATCGGCTGGTGGAGCCCCGAGCAGCCCGATGAGTCCCACCGGGGGCCGATCGAGCTGGTGTCCGCCACCCAGAAAAAGCTCCAGGCCTGGCCCCTGGAAATCCATGGCAGCGTGGCCTCCGCGGGAGGCTTCGAGCCGGACCTCATCCTGCTGAACAACGATTTTTCGAGCGGCTACCCCAAGCGCCTGGACACCGTGGAGCAGCCCATCCTGCCTTCGCACACCCTGGGCTGGCACTCGCGCAAGAAGAGCCGCCACTTCCTGCATTACAACCGCCTGGCCGCCGATTTCGCCAGGATCGTCGGTGTGGATCCCTGGATCCTGCAGATCGACACCGAAGAGGTGGACCAGGTCAACTTCAACGAGGACATCGGCCTGGACCGGGTCACCCAGTCCGTGGCCCGCGTGCTGGAGCGCACCGGTCAGCAGTACCGGGAGCGCGGAATCACCCAGGAGCCCTTCGTGTTCGTCAAGAACAACGCCGGCACCTACGGCATGGGCATCCTGGTGGTCCGCTCCATCGAGGAAATCTCGCAGATCAACCGGCGTACCAAGAACAAGATGTCGGTCGGAAAGAACAAGCTGCCCATCGAAAGCGTGGCCGTGCAGGAAGGAATTCCCACCGCCACCCTGGTGGATCGCCTGGCAGCCGAGCCGGTCATTTATCTCGTGGGCTGCGACCTGATCGGCGGCTTCCTCCGGACCAATACCGAACGCGGCACCGAGGAAAACCTGAACTCGCAGGGCATGGTCTTCCGCAAACTTTGCATGAGCGACCTGCAGAAGCCGGGAATCGAGGAAGAGCCCGAGGAAGAGACGGGCGACCAGCCCGTCCTCGAGCTGGTTTACGGCTCCATCGCACGCATCTCGGCACTGGCCAGCGGGATCGAAATGTCCGAGCATCTCGCTTCGGTCTGAACCTCGCGGCGAGCCCTGAAGCGCTTCATCGCGCTTGCGCCCCCGGATCGTGACCGTTAAAACCCGGGAATGGCATTCGAAAACGTCCTGCAGGCGATCGGCAATACTCCCATTGTGCGTCTCAACCGCGTCACCGAAGGGCTCCAGGCCCACGTGTACGGCAAGGTGGAGGCCATGAACCCGGGCGGCTCCATCAAGGACCGCATCGGCTGGTACATGATCGAAGACGCCGAACGCCGGGGCGCGATCCAGCCGGGAGGCACGATCGTCGAGTGCACCAGCGGCAACACCGGCATGGGCCTGGCCATCGCCGCTGCCATCAAGGGCTACAAGTGCGTGTTCACGCTACCCGACAAGATGAGCAGCGAAAAGATCCGCAACCTGCGCGCCTTCGGCGCCCGGGTCATCGTCACCCCGACCGCGGTCGAGCCCGAGGATCCGCGCTCCTACTACTCGGTCGCCAAGCGCATTGCCGCTGAGACCCCGAATTCGGTGTGGCTCAACCAGTACGACAACCTGTCCAACCGCGAAGTCCACTACAAGACCACGGGGCCCGAGATCCTGCGCCAGATGCCCGAGATCGACGTGCTCGTGGCGGGTGTCGGCACCGGGGGCACGCTTTCGGGCTGCGGCAAGTACCTCAAGGAGCACAAGCCGGGAGTGCAGATCGTGGGCGTCGATCCGGTCGGCTCGATCGTGTACGACTACTTCAAGACCGGCAAGATGGAGACCCGGCCCAAGACCTACAAGATCGAGGGCATCGGCGAGGACTTCATTCCCAAGAACTACGACTTCGAGACCTGGGACGACATGGTGCAGGTCGAGGACAAGGAAGCCCACCTCATGACCCGGGACCTCCTGACCAAGGAAGGCCTCTTCGTGGGCGTGAGCTGCGGCGCGGCCACCGTGGGCGCGCTCCGCTGGATCAAGGCCCAGGGAGACAAGCTCAAGGGCAAGAACGTGCTGGT
>CANFHS010000119.1 GCA_947446835.1 Bacteriovoracaceae bacterium | reverse complement strand
GCCAACGAGCGGCTGCAGGGGAAAGTGGTTTCGGTGAGCGCCATCCGCGATGCGCTGGGACGGCCCGCCTTCCTGGACACGGCCGCGGCCAAGGGTTCCAAGGACGGCGAGAACTTGCAGCTGACCCTCGATGCCTCGCTCCAGTACTCGGCCGAGCAGGAGCTCAGGAATGCCGTGGCGCGCACGGGTTCGCGTTCGGGCACGGTCATCGTGATGAATGCCGTGACGGGCGAGATCCTGGCCATGGCCAACGAGCCCTCCTTCAATCCCAACGACAAGAGCGCCCCGGCTTCGCGTCGCAGGAACCGTGCGTTGACCGACGGCTACGAGCCAGGCTCGACCTTGAAGGCGGTGCTCCTGGCCACGGCCCTGACCAAGGGCATGAAGCTGACCGACACGGTTTACGGTGAAAAGGGTTCTTTCCTGGTGCAGGGCAAGCGCATCAGCGAGGCCGAAGCCCACGAGCGGTTCGACTGGATCAGCCTGAAGAAGATGATCCAGGTTTCCTCGAACGTCGGGGCCGCCAAGGTGGCCCTCAAGGTGGGCTCGGACGCCTACTATGCCGCCCTGAAGGCCTTCGAGTTCGGCCAGAAGACGGGCACCGACTTTCCGGGCGAAATTTCGGGAAAAGTTCCCGCGCGCAAGCAATGGCAGCCACTGGCGCTGGCCAACATCGGATTCGGCCAGGGCGTGCTCGTCACTCCGGTCCAGATGCTCAGGGCCTACTCGGCCTTCTTCAACGGCGGCTGGCTCGTGCAGCCTTCGCTCCTGAAGAGCACGCTGGACGGCAAGGCTGCCCAGGCGCCCAAGCGCATCCTCTCGGACAAGGTGGCACATGACGTGGTCGAGGCGCTGAAGAGCGTGACCGAAGAAGGTGGCACCGGTCCCAAGGCCCGGGTGGAAGGCTACGCGGTGGCCGGGAAGACCGGTACGGCCCAGGTGGTGGATCCTGCCTCGGGTCGCTACTCGCGAAACCGGTACGTGGCCTCGTTCATCGGCTCGATCCTGAACGTGGAGCCCCGCCTTGCCATCTTCACGGCACTCGATGAGCCGCGCGGAGTCTATTACGCGTCCGAAACCGCGGCCCCACTGTTCCGCGCCGTGGCCCAGGCGGCGGCGAACCGCCTGAGCCTTCCCGCGGCGGCGCCCTCCCAGGGCGTCCTGGCGCAGGGTGGGGGCCCCAAGGGACACCGTGCCCTTTCAGGCGAAACCACACGCACGCTGTCCGCTCAAGGAGCCGAGGCCCGCTCGCGCGAGCTGCGGGAGCTGGAGGCGCGTGAAATGAAGGACGAGCTGCGATGGTCCCTGGCCAAGGTGCAGACGCCCGAAATGGAAAGCGCGGCCGTGTCCGCAGCCAATCCGGGTACGCCGGACGGCGGAACCCCGGCCTGGAAGATGCCCGGCCTGATCGGGCTGACCTCGCGCGAAGCGGTCCGGGCCCTGCAGGGTCACCGCTTCCAGCTCGAGATTTCGGGCTCAGGCCTGGTGCGAGGCCAGATCCCCGAGGACGGCCGGATCATCCAGGAAGGCTCGACCGTCCGCCTGCAGCTGGGTGAATAGCCGAAGCCCGGTTCGCGGCTTCCGTCGGGAATCGCTGTCGCCTGAAGTCCGCGGATTGGGGTAGGAATGGAGCCCATGCCAAACCAGAAGGCGGGCCCGACCTTTTCGGCCGTGACCTCCGATTCCCGCCAGGCCGGTCCGGGCGTGCTCTTTGTCGCGGTTCGCGGCGGTACCCAGGACGGGCACGCCTTTGTGCCGCAGGCCCTGGCGGCAGGTTCCCCGGCCGCCATCGTGGAGGCAGGCGCTCCGCTGCCGCCCGGCATCGATCCGGCGCGCCTCATCGTGGTGCCCGACAGCCGTCTGACCCTGGCCGAGGAGGCTTCCCGGGTGTTCGGCCATCCCTCGCGCGCCATGAAGGTTTTCGGCGTGACCGGAACGAGCGGGAAGACCACCACCGCCTTCCTGCTCGAATCCATCCTGAAGGCCTCCGGTCTTCGCACGGGCCTCATCGGCACGGTGGTGTTCCGTTACGAGGGCAAGACCCTGCCCTCGACCCACACCACGCCGGGTCCGGTGGAGCTGCAGAAGCTGCTGGCCGAGATGCGCGACCAGGGTTGCCAGGCTGTCGTGATGGAAGTGTCCTCGCACGCGCTCAAGCAGCACCGGGCCGCCTTCGTGGCCTTTGACGGAATGGTGTTCACGAATCTTTCGCCCGAACACCTCGATTATCACCCGTCCATGGAAGATTACTTTTCTTCCAAGGCGATGCTGTTCGGCGAGTTGGCCCAGCGTTCGGTGGAAGCGGGCAAGCGGCCATTCGGAGCCGTGCATTCGGACGACGAGTGGGGGCAAAGGCTCCTGTCCGGGCTTTCGCGCGCCGGTATCCCGGATTTCCGCTTCCAGGGCTTTGGGCTTTCGGAGGAGGCGGATTTTTCGGGCCGTGGCCTGCAGACGGACCTCGAGGGGATCCGCGGCGTGGTAGCCGGGGTCAAGGTCGAGTCCGCCCTGACCGGGAACTTCAATGCGCAGAACATCCTGGGCGCGGCTTGTGTGGCCCTGGGGGCGGGTATCTCGCGCGAGGCAGTGGCGCGCGGGCTCGCCGACCTGAAGTGCGTGCCGGGGCGACTGGAAGCAGTCGCTGACCCCGACGGGGGGCGCAGGGTGCTTGTCGATTATGCCCACAAGCCGGATGCGCTCGAAAAGGTGCTGAATGCCCTTCGTCGCATCGAAGGCAGGGGGCGGCTCATCACGGTCTTCGGCTGCGGCGGGGACCGGGACCGCGAAAAGCGCCCGAAAATGGGCGAGATCGCGACCCGGCTCAGCGATCGCACCTTCATCACCTCCGACAACCCCCGCACCGAGGACCCGGCCTCCATCATCCGGATGATCCTGCAGGGAATTCCCGAGGGTCGAAACTTCGAGGTCCAAGCCGACCGCCGTCTGGCCATCCATGAGGCCATCCGCGCCTCGGGCCGGAACGACATCGTCCTGATCGCCGGCAAGGGACATGAGGATTACCAGATCGTCGGTACGTCCAAAATCCACTTCGATGACCGGGAAGTGGCCGCCGAAGCCCTCGCAATCTATTGACTTCAAATTTCGGAAACCCGTAGCATTCGGAAATGCTCTTCCACTTTCTCTACCCGCTTCATGCGGAGTACGGGTTCCTGAACGTCTTCAAGTACATCACCTTCCGGACCTTTGGCGCGGCAATCACCGCAGTCCTGTTGAGCATGCTCACCGGGCCGGGATTCATCCGTTTCCTGCAGCGCAAGCAGATGGGCCAGACCATCCGCGAGGACGGCCCGAAATCCCACCTTTCCAAGAAGGGCACGCCCACCATGGGTGGAGGCCTGATCCTGCTGTCCATCACGGTTTCGACGCTTCTTTGGGCGGATCTCTCGAACCGCAACATCTGGATCGCGCTCCTGACCACCCTGGGCTGCGGGGTGGTGGGGTACCTGGACGATTACCTGAAGGTGATCCGCAAGAATCCCAAGGGCCTCTCCTCGCGCCACAAGATGATCGGCCTGCTCCTGACGGCGGGGCTTGCGGCATGGGCCATCCATGGCATGCCCGAGGTTCCTTCGACCCTGAAGGTCCCCTTCTTCAAGGGGTGGACCCTGGATCTGGGCTGGTGGTTCCTTCCATGGGCCGTCTTTATTATCGTGGGCGCCTCAAACGCCGTGAACCTGACCGACGGTCTGGATGGATTGGCCGTCGGCCCGACCATCACCACTTCGGTGACTTTCCTGATCCTGGCTTACTGCGCGGGTCATGCCAAGATTGCGGAATATTTGCAGATTCCGCACGTCCCGGGCTCCGGTGAGCTGGCCATCTTCTTGTCCACGGTGGCGGCCTCCTGCCTGGGCTTCCTGTGGTTCAACACCTACCCCGCACAGGTCTTCATGGGTGACGTGGGTGCCCTGGCGCTGGGAGCGGCTCTGGGGGTGGTTTCGGTGATCACGAAAAACGAGATCCTTCTTGCGCTTTGCGGCGGGATTTTCGTACTAGAAGCGCTCTCGGTCATGGCCCAGGTGGCTTCGTTCAAGATGACGGGCAAGCGCGTCCTGCGGATGGCGCCCATCCATCATCACTTCGAGCTCAAGGGCTGGGCTGAACCCAAGGTCATTGTCCGCTTCTGGATCATATCGATCCTGCTCGCGCTGATGACCCTCTCGACATTGAAACTCAGGTAGGCATCGAAGGTCCGCATGAGCAAATTCAAAGGCAAAAAGGTTTTGGTGGTCGGTTTCGGTGTGTCGGGGGTGGCAGTTGCCCGGTACATGGCCAAACAGGGCGCCAAGGTCACGGTGACCGATCTCAAGCAGCGCGCGGACCTGAACGACGCGGTCAATGCCTGCGCCGACCTGAAGATCGAATACGAGCTGGGCAAGCACAACTCCAAGACCTTCACGACCTCCGAGCTCATCGTGGTGAGCCCCGGCGTTCCCACCAACATCAAGCCGCTCGACGAGGCCCGCGAGGCCAACGTGCCGATCACCAACGAGGTGGATCTGGCAGCACAGGCCCTGAAAGAGCCGCTCATCTGCGTCACCGGCACCAATGGCAAGACCACCACCACGACGCTCATCGGTGAGATGTTCAAGGCCGACGGCCGCAAGCCCTATGTGGGCGGCAACATCGGAAAGCCCCTGATCGACAAGGCCACCGACGAGGTGGAAGGCGACGTGGTCGTGGCCGAGGCATCGAGCTTCCAGCTCGAGCTGATCGAAAAGCTCGTGCCCGCGGTCGCGGTCTTCACCAACCTCGAGGAAGACCACCTGGACCGCTATGGCATGATGGATAACTACATCAACGCCAAGAAGCGCCTGCTGAAGTGCTGCGACCGCAACAGCTTCGTGGTGCTGAACCGCGACTGCCCCATCGTGTCGCGCTTCGCCGACGAGACCGGCGGAAAGGTCATCTGGTTCACCAAGCAGGACCCCATGACCCAGGGCGGGGACTTCGCCGAACGTTTCGTGGGCTGCTACTACAAGGCCGCGACCCGCCAGGTGATCGGCAAGTTCACCGGCAAGGAAGAGGTCTACGACATTTCCCAGCTGCGCCTGTTCGGCGACCACAACCGCGAAAACCTGATGGCCGCCATCTGTGCCGCCCGTTCGGTGGGCGTGTCGCCCAAGGCGATCCAGGATGTCATCAGCACGTTCAAAGGCGTGCCCCATCGCCTCGAGTTCATCCGCAAGAAGGACGGCGTGTATTTCTTCAACGACTCCAAGGGCACCAACGTCCAGAGCGTGTCGCGCGCCCTTTCGGCCTTCAGCAATAATCCGATCGTGCTGATCATGGGCGGCAAGGACAAGGGCATGGAGTTTTCGCCCCTGGTCCCGCTCGTGCAGAAGCGCTGCAAGATGCTGATCCTGCTGGGCGAGGCCAAGGAGAAGATCAACCGCTCCCTGGGCGACTTTGCCGATACCTTCCTGGTCGGAACCTTCGAGGAAGCCGTCCTGCTGGCCTTCCAGAAGTCCCGCAGCGGCGACATCATCCTGCTGTCCCCGGGCTGCGCCAGCTACGACATGTTCCGCAATTTCGAGGAACGCGGCGAGTACTTCAAGAAGCTGGTCGCCCAGCTCTGAGTCCGTCCGGGCCAGGGTCGGCTCCGCTCTGAGGTTGCCCCGCGCTGGCGGGGCCGTTATCCTTGACCTATGGTCGAAAAGGAATCCGTTCTGGACGGTCTTTGCGAGTGGCCGCCTCGGCTTCCCCAAGGCATCGATTACGCGCTGCTCGTCACGGTGAGCGCCATGGTGATGTTCGGACTGATCATGGTCTACAGCGCCTCGTTCATCTATGCCCAGGAGCGAACGGGCGACGGCTTTGCCTTCATCAAGAAGCAGCTCATCGTGGCCGTGGGCGGTTTTGTGGCCCTTTACCTGGCCTGCCGCATCAACTACCGGAGGTGGGCGGACTGGGCTCCCGGGATCCTCTTCGGCGCGATCGCCTTGCTGGCGTTGGTCATGATTCCCGGGGTGGGCTCGCGTGTGGGCGGTGCCCAGCGCTGGATCAATCTGGGGCTCTTCAACCTGCAACCTGGCGAATTCGCCAAATTCGCGGTCCTGATCTTCGTGGCGCGCCTCCTGGAGCGGAAGTCCGACCGTCTGGAGAAGTTCGTGCCCGGCATGGTTTCGCCCTATTTCATCGCGCTTCCCGTGTTCGGGCTTCTGCTGGCCCAGCCCGATTTCGGAACCACGGCCATGATCTCGGTGGTCATCTTTTCGCTGATGTTCCTGGGGGGCGTGCCCAAGCGGTACCTCGGCACCACCCTTCTGCTCGGGGGCACGGTGGGCTCGTGCCTCGTTCTGGGAAGCGAATACCGGCGCGCGCGGCTCCAGACGTTCCTCAATCCCTGGAGCGATCCGTCGGGCAAGGGTTTCCAGATCCTGCAGAGCCTGACCGGGCTCCACCACGGACAGATTTTCGGAACGGGCCTGGGCAACGGCAAGGAGAAGCTCTTCTACCTGCCGGAAGCCCACAATGACTTCATCTTTGCGGTCATCGGTGAGGAGCTCGGGTTCCTGGGCATCCTGGCCGTGGCGGCGGCTTATCTTTACTTCATTTATCGGGGCCTCAAGATCGGCTGGGACTGCTGGGACCGTTACCAGGACCGCTTCGGGATGCTCCTGGCATCGGGCATCACCCTGGCGCTTGGGCTGCAGGGCTTCGTGAACATGGCCGTGGTCCTGGGCCTGGTGCCTACCAAGGGTCTGACCTTGCCCTTCATCAGTTACGGTGGCTCGGCGCTCCTGATCGACCTGTTTGCGGTGGGGATCCTGCTGGGAGTGGCACGCGGTCCGAGGGCAGGCCGATGAGCTCGCGCCAGGGTGCGGGCGAAACACTGGTCGTGGGGGGCGGCGGTACCGGAGGCCATGTGTGGGCCGGGGTGGCCATCGCGGACGCCTGGAAAGCCCGCTTCGGCTCGGGAACGCGCATCCTTTTTGTCGGAGCCCGGGGCCAGATCGAGGAAAAGCTCGTGCCCAAGTCCGGCTACCCGCTCGAGACCCTGGTGCTGGGTTCACTCAAGGACGTGAGCGCCGGCCGCAAGCTCCGGACGATGCTGCAGCTTCCCTGGTCGATCCTGCGCTCGGGCCTGATCCTGCTCCGGGAACGCCCCCGGGCCGTCGTGGGCGTGGGGGGCTATTCGTCGGGGCCCGTGGTCCTGATGGCGCGACTCCTGGGTTGGATCTGGGGCGCGCGCGTGGCCATCGTGGAGCAGAACGCGGTGCCTGGGTTCACCAACCGCATCCTGGGGCGCTTCGCGCATCGGGTGCTGGTGGCGTTTCCGGGTGTCGAGAAGCGCTTTCCGCGCGGCAAGGCTTCGGTGACCGGCAATCCGGTGCGCAACACCATGGTGTCCATGGTTTCGGCCCCCCGCGACCCGTTCACGGTGTTCATCTTCGGTGGCAGCCTGGGCGCCATGGGCATCAACACCCTGGTGCTCGAGGCCATTCCCCACCTGCAGGATCTGATGCCCCGGCTGCGGTT
>CANFHS010000118.1 GCA_947446835.1 Bacteriovoracaceae bacterium | reverse complement strand
GGCCTTGAGCTTGTGGAAGACGGGTTGCCCCAGGCCCGCAGGAAGGCCCTCGACCACGAGCTCGGCCACTCCACCGTGGCTTTGTCCGGCGTGGCGGGCCTCCTCCAGCAATTTTTTGACGGCCTCGGTCTGGGTGGGCGACGGGAATCGTGCGGCAAAGGCGTCGGCCTGCGCCGCGTGGGCGTGGGCCTCCGCTTCGGGCACCGTGAACGGTCCAATGGACCGGGCAAAGCCCACGATCCGGCACTGGGGCGCCAGATCCGCCAGCACCATGCGCGCGACGGCGCCGCCCAGCACACGAGCCACGGTTTCACGGCCCGAAGAGCGGCCACCGCCCCGGGGATCGGTATGCCCGAACTTGAGCTTCCAGGCCTCGTCGGCGTGTCCCGCGCGGGGGGCCAACCCCTGGTAGTCCTGCGAGCGCGCGTCCTGGTTCCGCACCATCAGGGCCAGCGGCGTACCGAGGGTCTTGCCCTGGTAAACCCCGCTCAGGATTTCAGGCAGATCCGGCTCCTGGCGCGACGAAACGTAGGCGCCGCCCGGCCTGCGGCGCTCCAGCTCGCGCTGGAGCAGGGCTTCGTCGAACGCGATGCCCGACGGGCAACCATCGATCACCACGCCCAGGGCGGCGCCGTGGCTCTCGCCAAAGGTCACGATCTGAAAGCGCTCTCCAAAACGATTCGCCGACATGGACTTCAGCTCCAGAATTCGATTTGCGCCCGGGCCTGCGCCTCGAAAAGCCCGAGCCCCGAAACAGGGTCGGCGGCCGGGCGCTTCCGCAGAGCATACTCCCGTCCCGGAGAATCTTCAGCCGTGTTCAGATCCAGCACGAGCCGGGGTTGCCATTCCGGAGGCGGAAAGAGGCCCTGGAAGACGCTTCGACCCACGGCCCAGATCACGACTTCGGGCTGGAAGTCCGCCCGGATGGCCTGCGCGGGTTGGCGAGGCTGACCGGTGCGGGCCGAAAACTCCAGCACCTGGGGCAGCAGCGAGCGCACCACCGGAGCCATGCCTCCGCCGCCCCAGAGAACAACCCGCGTGCCGGGCCCGACGCCCAGGCGCTGCAACTCGGCGTGGAGCCCGATCCAGTCGGTGTTCTCGGCCCGGAGCTGGTCAGGCTCGGGCCAGTGCAACGTGTTCACGCTGCCCAGGGCTCGGGCCCGCTCGGAAACCTGGACGCCACCGGTCGCAGCTTGAGGTTCCTGCAGCCAGGATGCGGCCACGGTCTTGAGCGGCGAGGTGACCGCCGCGCGCCGGAGTCCCCAGGCGGTGAGCAGGGGCAGGGCCGCGTTCCATTCCTCGCGCCGCACCCGGATGGCGTAGAAGTGCGGGCCGTGGCGCCTGGGTGAACGGCTTTGGGAAACCGGGTCGCCCAGCACCGCGCCGAAGGTTCCAGGCGAACCCGGGTTTTCGAGCCACTGGAGCACGGTGGGTTGGTCGGGCGCCGAGCCCTGGTCCTCGCGCACGAAGACCAGCCGGGGCCTGGACTTGCGGCCACTCCACAAGCGGTAAAAGGCCCAACGCCCGTCGGCGGATCGTGGATGAAAGCTCCGTGCCTCCGCCTCGCCGGCGCTGGCCCAGGCATGGCCGCGGGCCAGCGCTTCCCACCCGGAGACCTGCGGAGCACTCTTGAGGTGCAGCGGCACGCCGAGGCGGGCCTGCTCGGCCTCGAGGAGTGCAAAGTCGGCCGAGTCGTGGAGCGACAGGATGTCGCCCGGGCGGAGAGCTGTGGGCTGGCCCAGTTCGAGCGCCCAGTCCAGCACCACGCCTGCTTCGCGCAACCGGGGCTCCAGGCCGGGCGCGACCGGGAGAGGCAGCCTGCGGCTCAGGAGGAGCCGCTCGGGGCCCAGGCGGTCCAGCAAGAAGCCCAGCAGCTCCGCGCCGGGATCGCCACACTGATCGTCGCGGATCTCGAAATAGCGGTAGGGCCAGTTCTGGCGCAGCTCCACCCAGCGCCTGAGGCGCCCGGCGTCCTGCCAAAGGTGCGCCGGAATCGTGATCGTGGTGCCTTCGACGGAGGGGACTCCCTCCAGCACGGTCTTTGCCTGGGACGGAAATTTTCCGGGACTCTCGTCGCCCTCCGAGAGCACGAGCGATTCGTCACAGAGCCGGGCCCAGCGCTCCTCGCGGGCAGTGCGCCGGGCTTCGAACTCGGCCAGCGGTTCCAGCGCATCGTCCAGGCGTGGCCGATCCAGGAAGATGCGGCCCGAGGCGTCCGACGGACGCGCCACCCGCACGCACCGGAAGTCCCTTCGCAGGATTTCTGAAACGGCTGCGTCCGGTTCGAAGCCCGCACCCAAAGCCAGGACCCGGGCTTCGCGCGCCCTCAGGAAGGTCTCGCGCTCCAGCTGGCGGAAGTGCGGCTCGCCGGACTTGCGGAAAATTTCCGGAATGGGAATTCCGGCCGAGGCTTCCACGGCCGAATCCAGGTCCACGGCGTCCTTCAGCGTTCCGAGCAGGGTGGTTTTCCCGACCCCCCGGTGTCCCAGCAGAGCCAGGCGGTTCACGCCCGGTTCAATCTCCAGGCCCGCCGCGACGTCCAGGAACTCGGGGGCGCTTTTGCGGATGGCGTCGATGCCGTGGACCGGGAAACGAAAGCCCGCAGCGTGGGCCACGAAAGCGGCCATGACCTGCCGATGGTCCTGGTTGGAAGAAAAGACCCCCAGGCGGTTTCCGGGTTCTTCCGACGTGCCCTGGATCTCGAAGCCATCGGGCCGGGACGTGGCCCGTGCTCCCAGGAAGCGGGCCAGAAGCACGGCCTGGGTGATCCGATCCGATTCCTTGGCGCGCAGCTGCGGCGCTGAATGCAGCACGCAGGTCCCGGTCGCGGGGTCGCTCAAGCTGGCCAGGACCGAAAACACGGGCGCCAGGTCCGGGCAATCCTGCGCCGAAACTTGGATGGCCCGAAGGCGGCCGGGGGCACGCTCCACCCGGAGCAACTGACCCGTGGGCGCATCCTGCCACGACACCGGCACGCCCATCCGCGTGAGCCACTCCACGAATGCCCGGTCCGGCTGGCCTGACCTGGGGCTCAGTCCCTGCAGCAGCAAAGGGCCGCGGAAAGCGGCCACCGCAGCCAGCCCAAAGGCGGTGCTCCAGTCGCCGTCCACCTCAAGCAGGGCGTGCGGAACGGGCCGCGAACGCGCCGGAACCCGGAGCTTCCAGAGGGCCTCGGTCCGTTCTTCGTGGACGTTCACGCCAGCCTGGCGGAGCGCCTGGACCGTCAGGGACAGGTACCCTTGCGACCGGAAAGGCGGCGTCACTTCGAGCGTGAAATCCCGGGCCAGGTCCAGTGCCGAGAGCAGCACGGCCGAGGCGAACTGGCTCGACACCGAACCCGAAACCTGGAGCGACGAGCGGGCCCATTGGCCTCCGGGAGGTGGCGTGATGGTCCAGCCACGGGGAGTGGGCCGGACCTGGCAGCCCAGCTCTTCGAGGACCCGCTGAAGCTCGTCGTGGGGGCGGGAAAGCAGACGGTCCGTGCCCTTCAGGAACCAGCCGGGCGAGGAGCCTGCGGTCCGGCCGTGCCGCGAGGCCCGAAGCGCCAGGCAGCGGAAGCCCAGACCCGAGTCGCCGAGGTCCAGCGCCTGCTGGCCTTCCGTCAAGGACGCCAGCGCTCCCCGCACGTGCCGCACATCCTCGCAGTCCGAGTGGCCCGTGATCCTGACCGAAGGTTCAAAGCCCTGGATGAGCAGCGCGCGGATCAGCTCGGACTTCGAGGCGGGAACCCGGAAGCGGGGCTCGCTCATTCCGGGATATCCCCGTTGAAGTGGTCCAGGTGCGTGAGCAGGGTGTCGACCGAAAGGGGCAGGATCACCGGTTTTCCGATGCCACGCAGGCCCACGAACGCGACCTGGCCCGATCCCAGCGATTTCTTGTCGCCCAGGAACTTCCTGCGAAGCACGGGGCGCTTCGGGAGTCTTCCCGGAATCCGCGGAGACAGGCCGAAGCGATCCATCAGGTCCTGCTCCAGCTCGAAGAACTGGCGGGTGGCCAGCAGGCCTTCGCACCAGCTCACCCAGAGCGCGAAGAACAGGCCGATGCCCACGGCGTTTCCGTGCGGAAGTTCGAGCGACGCTTCCAGCACGTGGCCCAGGGTGTGCCCCAGGTTCAGGATGCGGCGGTGGCCGCGTTCCTCGCGCGGGTCGCGCGCCACCACGCGCAGCTTGGCCTGCACCAGTTCGGGCAGCAGCGGCCAGGGCGCGACGCCGGCGCCTGTCGCGGCGGCCAGGGGCTGCGTGCAGCTTTTCCAGACGCGCCGATCCAGGAGCGCCATCTTGGCGATCTCGCCCTGGGCCTCCTGGCGCCTCGCCTCGGGTTGGCCCTTCAGCAGCGCGTGCACGAGCCAGGTTTCGCGGGGCGGGTGGAACGTGCCCAGCACGTTCTTGAAGCCGCCGACGTTCAGGGCGGTCTTGCCCCCGTGGGCCGAGTCCACCGCGGCAAGCCAGGTGGTGGGCACCTGGATCAGGGCCACTCCCCGGTGGAAGGTCGAGGCCAGGAAGCCCACGAAGTCGCCGACGCTGCCGCCGCCGATGGCAAAGAACACGGTCTGCCGCGTGGGCAGCGCCAGCAGCCGGGGAGCCTGGCGGGGGTCGGCGAGCAGCGCCTGCAGCGAATCGAGGCTCTTGAGGCTTTCGCCCGAGCGCAGGGGAATGGCCAGATCGAAGGCCTTGAGGAAGGACTGGAAGCCCGGAACTTTGGCTGCCACCACGCGGTCGTAAAAGGCCACGCGAATCGCGAGGACGCCTGCCGAGGTCCGGCACTGCGAGACCGCGGAACGGGCCTGGGCCAGAGACTCAAAAACTTGAAGCGAGTCCTTGAGCCGGGTGCGGGTCATGGCGAAGGGTGCTGGGCTCAGCGGCCGGCAGCGGGCTTTGCGGCTTCAGCCGGAGCCGCAGGCTGTGCAGGAGCCGGAGCAGCGGCACCCGGGTTGGCTACCGGAGCGGCGGGCTGCGCCGGAGCCGATTGCTGGGCCGGCACTGCCACGGAGCCTTCGAACACGCTCTTGCGGGCCTGGCCGCTCAGCACGGTCAGAAGGATCGAAGTCGTGAAGAAGATGGCCGCCAGGGCCGAGGTGAAGCGGGTAAAGAAGTTCGCTCCGCCCGAGCTGCCGAACACGGTCTGGCTCGAACCGCCCAAGCTGGCGCTGATCTCGGCACCTTTGCCCGACTGGATCAAAACGACCAGCACGAGAAGGATGCAAGTGATGAAGTGAATGGTGGTCACGAAAGTCGACATGGATCAGCCTCCAAAGCGGATAGGTAGGGTATATAGGAGGGCTCCCCGCCGCTCAAGCGGGTTTTGACCCGACCGCCCGGGCGCCCGCGGCCACCAGGGCCAGGAAGCCCTGGGGCTTGAGGCTGGCGCCCCCTACCAGCACCCCGTCGACGCCCTCGCGGGCCAGCAGGGAGTCGATGTTTTCAGGGGTCACGCTCCCGCCATAAAGGATCATGGACTTGCGGGCGGTTTCGGGTCCGCACTGGCGGTCCAGGAAGTCGCGCACCATGAGGTGGGCCTCTTCGGCCTGCTCGGGGGTCGCGGTCACGCCCGTGCCGATGGCCCACACGGGCTCATAGGCCAGGACCAGTCGCGAGCCCAGGAACCGCGCGGCTCCGCTCTGGGAGCCTGTCTCGGGGAAGAGCCCCGAAAGCTGGCGTTCCAGGACGGCGCGGGTCTGACCCCCCTGGCGCTCGGCCAAAGTTTCACCGATGCAGGCCATCACGAAGAACTCCTGCTCCAGCAGGCTCACGGTCCGTCGACGCACGCCTTCGTCGGTTTCACCGAAGTGCTGGCGTCGCTCCGAGTGGCCCAGCAGGACCGAGCCCACCTGCACCTGGCGCAGCATGGGACCGGAAATTTCCCCGGTGAAGGCGCCCGATCTTTCCCAGTGGGCGTTCTGGGCGCCCACGTGGACGGGCAGCTTGCCCCGGGCGGCGCAGGCAGCCTGGAGGCTCAGTGTGGGTGTGAACAGGCAAACCTGGAGCTGATCCGATGCCAGGGCCTGGCCCGAGTGGTCGGGCAGGCTGGGCCAGGCGGCCTCCAGCTCGGCGAAGAACTTCTGCGTCTCCGCCGGGCCGTGGTTCATCTTCCAGTTGCCTGCGATCAGGATTCCCCGGTTCTTGGGTACGGACACGGTGTCGCGCGCCTTACTGGAGCACCGGGCTCTGGGCCTGGCGGATGGACTTCAGGATGTCGATGCCTGGCAGACTGCCCAGCTCGATGTACTCGAGCACGGCGCCGCCGCCCGTGGACAGGTGGTCAAACTTGTCCGCGAAGCCCGACTGCTTGATGGCCGAAACCGTGTCTCCGCCGCCCACCACCTTCATGGCCGGAAGTCCCGCCACGAACTCGGCCAGGGCAAAGGTGCCCTTGGCGTACTCGGGCTTCTCGAACCAGCCCAGGGGGCCGTTCCAGAAGATCGTGCCCGCGTCCTGGAGCAGCTTCGAGAACCGTTCGACCGTCTTCGGGCCGATGTCGAAACCCTGGTTGGTGTCCGCCGGAGTCAGGATCGGGATTTCGCGCTTCTGGGCTTCCTTCAGGATGACCCTTGCCGCTTCCACGTCCGCAGGTTTGGGCTGCTTGGCCCCTTCCGGGATCGTGTCACCCTGGACGGCCCAGAACGCGTGCGCCATGGCGCCGCCGATGCAGATGCCGTTGACCTTGAGCATGAGCGACTCGATGGTCTTGATCTTGTCGGTGACTTTGGAGCCCCCGAGCACGGCGTAAAACGGCTTCTTGGGCTCGTTCAGCATCCGGCTCAGGAACTTCAGCTCCTTCTCGATCAGCAGTCCCATCGCCTTCTGCTGGGCGATCTGCGGAACGCCGTAGGTCGAAGCGTGCTTGCGGTGCGCGGTGCCGAAAGCGTCCGTGATGTACACTTCGCCCAGACGCGCCAGCTGCCGGGCGAATTCCGGATCGTTCTCTTCTTCGCCCTTGTACCAGCGCAGGTTCTGCAGGAGCAGCACGCTGCCGTTCTTCAGGCTCCGGATCATCATCTCGATGCCGTCGCCCACGCAGTCGTCCGCCAGGGTGACTTCCTGGTTGAGCAGCGTGGCCAGGTGGTGCGCCACCGGTTCCATCGAGGATTCCGGAGTGCGCTTGCCATCGGGCCGGCCCAGGTGCGAGCCGATCACCAGGCGGGCGCCCTTTTCGAGGGCCATCCGGATGGTCGGCAGCGCCTCGGTGATGCGCGAGTCGTCGGTGACCTGGCGGTGACCTTCGGCATCGGGCTCACTGAGCGGGACGTTGAAGTCCAGACGCATGAACACGGCTTTACCCGCGAGGTCGAGATCGCGGATCGATCGGATGAGCTGGGACATGGATCAGAGGCCTTTCTGGGCCATGTAGACCGTGAGGTCGATCATGCGCTTCGAGAAGCCGGACTCGTTGTCGTACCAGGACAGGACCTTGATGAAGTTGCCTTCGAGCACGGCGGTGCACTCGGCGTCGATAGTCGAGCTGTTCACGTTGCCGTTGAAGTCGCACGAGACCAGGGGAGCGGC
>CANFHS010000117.1 GCA_947446835.1 Bacteriovoracaceae bacterium | reverse complement strand
GGCCTACTGGACGATGGCCATCTGCAACGCCATCATCCCGCAGGTCTTCTGGTGGCGCAGCATGCGCCGCTCCATCCCGGCCATGTTCGTGGTGTCGCTGTTCGTGAACATCGGCATGTGGTTCGAGCGCTACGTCATCGTGGCCACCTCGCTCCACCGCGACTTCCTGCCTTCCAGCTGGGGTTATTACGTTCCCACCTGGTTCGACTGGGGTTGGACGCTGGGTGCCTTCGGCCTGTTCTTCGTGCTGTTCCTGCTTTTCGTGAGGCTGCTGCCCACGATCGCCATGGCCGAGGTCAAGAGCGTCATGACGGATCACTCTCATCCTGCCGCAAGCGGAGGTGCCCATGGCTAACGCAACCCAGACCCCGCAGCTCTCCGGAGTGGTCGGTTTCTTCAATGATGCCCATGTCCTCATCGAGGCCACCAAGAAGGTGCGGGACCAGAACTACCAGTTCTTCGACTGCTTCACGCCGTACCCGGTGCACGGTCTGGAGGCGGCTCAGGGGCTGAAGCGCTCGCCGCTCCCGTTCGTGACGTTCGTCGCGGGCCTGACCGGTGGCACCCTGGGTTACCTGTTCCAGTACTGGACCTCGGCAGTGGATTGGCCGATCAACGTGGGCGGCAAGCCGTTCCACTCGGGACCGGCTTTCATTCCCATCACCTTCGAACTGACGGTGCTTTTCGCCGCCCTTTCGACGGTGGGCGCGATGTTCCTGCTGAACGGACTTCCCAACACCCGTCGCAAATCGGTGGATCCGAGCGTCACTTGTGACCGCTTCGCGATCGTCATCGAGCGGCCGCCCGTGGTGGCCGAGGACGACGAGAAGGGCCAGGCCAAGCAGGCCAAGTACAAGCGGTTTGACGAGGCCGAGGCCAAAGGGCTGCTCGAGAAGCTGGGCGCTTCCGAAGTCCGCAGTGTCTACGCCGAGGGGTGGTTCTGATGAAAAAGTTGGCACTGGTCGTGGCCTTCGGCTTCGCTCTGGCGGGCTGCGGCAAGCACGAGAAACCGAACTTCAATTACATGCCGGACATGCACTTCAGCCCGGCCATCAAGGCGCAGGAAGGCATCCAGCGCCTGCCGGTGGCAGGGACGATCCCGCGCGGCTATGAGCCTTACCCTTACCAGAACCTGGATCCGGTCCAGGCGGGCAAGCTCCACATCAATCCGCTTCCCCGCACCAAGCAAGCCCTGCTCCGCGGGCAGCAGCTGTTCAACACCTACTGCATCGTGTGCCACGGCCCGTATGGCGAAGGCGACGGGTACGTGGTGCCCAAGTACCCCCGGCCGCCCTCCCTGCAGTCGGACAAGGTCAAGAACTATGCGGACGGTTCGATCTACAACGTGATCACCCTCGGTCAGAACCTGATGTCGAGCTACGCCTCGCAGGTCGCGCCGCAGGATCGCTGGGCGATCATCCACTACATTCGCGCCCTTCAGAAGGCGAAGAACCCGACTCCGGACGACCTGAAGTACGTTGAGAAGCGTACCCAGGACCTGGCCCGCTGAGAATCGAGGACGGAAGCCCTATGCAGCACAGTCATTCGATGGAAATCAGGAATCCCGGTCCGTTCCAGGTCTCGGGCAAGACCCGCAGCTGGTTCATGGTGTTCGTTGCCCTGGGCGTGGTTGCCTTCGGCGCGGGCCTGGGGGTCGACGCCAAGCGCACCTGGTTCAGCTTTGTCCACAACCACTTCTTCTTCATGAGCCTGGCCCTGGGCGGTGCGTTCTTCGCGTCGATCCAGTTCCTGACCAGTGCCATGTGGAGCGCTCCGGTTCGCCGCATCAGCGAGGCCTTCACGGCCTACATTCCGGTGGCCATGGTGACCTTCGCCATCCTGTATTTCGGGATCCACCACATCTACGAGTGGAGCCATCCTTCGGTGGTCAAGGGCGACGTGATCCTGGAAGGCAAGGCGGGCTACCTGAGCATCGCCTTCTTCATGGTCCGCAACCTGGTGGCGCTGGGCCTGCTGTACTTCTTCACCCGGAAGCTGGTCGGCAATTCGCTCACCCAGGACGTGACCCGCGACTACGCGCTGTCGCTCAAGAACAAGGGCTTGGCCCCGGGCTTCCTGCTCATCTTCGCCATCGGGTTCACCATGGCGAGCTTTGACCAGCTCATGTCGCTGGATCCGCACTGGTACAGCACCATGTTCGGTGTGTACTGCTTTGCGGGCCTGTTCTACTCGGTGCTGGCGCTGCTGGGCATCGTGACGGTGCTGCTGAAGCGCAATGGTACCCTGGCCGGGATCGTGAACGAGAACCACGTCCATGACCTGGGCAAGTTCATGTTCGCCTTCACCGTGTTCTGGGCCTACATCGGCTTCTCGCAGTTCATGCTGATCTGGTACGCCAACCTTCCGGAAGAGACCGGCTACTTCATGACCCGCCTGCAGGGTTCGTGGTTCTACGTGACCGTGTTCCTCCTGGTGGGCAAGTTCATGACCCCGTTCTTCCTGCTCCTGCCGCGCGACTCCAAGCGCAACGAGAGCCTGCTGGTCGGCGTGGGCGTGTTCATGCTCGTCGCCCAGTGGATCGACGTACTGTGGATGTCGCAGCCGGAGCTGTTCAAGGAAGGCCCCCGCGTGGGCTGGATCGAGATCGGCACGATGCTGGGCTTCCTGGGTCTGTTCGGCCTGGCAGTGTCCCGCTTCATGGCCAAGCACAACATCGTGGCCATCGGCGACCCGCGGCTCGCGGAGTCGGTGCACCACCACCATCAGTAAGCCGCCCAGCGGCTCAAGCTGGATCATCTCAAGACGCCCGGGCCGGACCGAGAGGTTCAGCCCGGGCGTTGTGCTTTACGGGCGCCCGGGACGCAGGGCCGCAGGGTCATGACGGGGAGGGGCTGATCAGCCGGTCAGCCAGGCCCGGAAGTAGACGCCCCAGAGGTCCACCACCGCGGCTCCGACGTAGGCGATGAGGCTGAAGTTCACCCAAAGGAAGAAGTGGAGCCATTTGCGGCTCTCGGGGGCTTGTGCGAAAGCCCGCAGTTCCCAGAGCAGCTTTCCCCCCATGGCCAGCGTGATGAGCAGGTACAGGGTGTGGACCTGGAGGAACAGGGGGGCGGCCAGGCTCAGGGCGATGTAGGCCAGGCACCAGATGCCGATCTGGGTCACGGTGGGGCCCGCGCCGTGGGTGACCGCCAGGGTGGGGAAGCCGCCCTGCTCGTAGTCCTGCCGGTATTTCAGGGCCAGGACCCAGAAGTGGGGCATCTGCCAGAAGAAGAGCAAGGCAAAGAGGTACAGCCCGCCGCGGGTCAGGACCGAGCCGTCGGCTGCCGCGTAGCCCATGAGGATGGGCAGGGCACCGGGTATGGCTCCTGGAATTGCGGCATAGGACCAATGGCGCTTCCACCACAGGGTATAGAGGCCGTTGTAGGAAACGACGGCCAGGATTCCCAGCCAGACCTGCGCGGCGCCCAGCAGGGCCAGCAACCCCAGTCCGGCGGTGAGGCAACTGGCCACGAAGGTCCAGGCCTCGCGCAAGGTGAGTCGTCCGCTGGGGAGCGGCCGCTGGGCCGTGCGGGGCATGGCCTTGTCGCGAGGCACTTCCTGGATCTGGTTCAGGGCCGATGAGCCTGAGGCCAGGAACAGGATCCCCACCAGGGTGACGAGCAGCCGCCCGGGCTCGAAGGGCGCCTCGAGCGGGTGGCCCGCCAAGTACCCACCCAGCACGCTGATCAGCACCAGTGTGACGATTCCGGATTTCGAGAGCTCGGCGTAGGCCGAGAATTTTGCCATGGTGGAGCGAGCGCTAGCACGATTCGAGGCTGTCTGAAAGAACCGTGAAAACGGGGGGTTTCTTCCCTTGACGGAAGGGCGGGCATCGGTGAAAGTCTGGCCACAAAACTTTGGTGGTTGTGTTACGCTTTTGGCTGAAAGTGCCGATCACGCCCGGTTAGGACCAGTCCCAGGTGAAACTGTCCGGCTTTATTCAAAAATCCCTCACGGCGCTTTCGGTTGGGGCTCTTTTTTTGAGCGTCCCGGTCCTGGTGCCCCATTCCGCACGGGCGACGGAGATTCCGGCCCAGCTTCAGGACGTGGGGATCGATGAAAAATCGGGAGCGCAGGTGTCCATCCGGGACCTGGTGTTCCGCGACGAGACCGGAGCCGAGGTGCGCCTGGATCGCTACTTCGGCGGCAAGAAGCCGGTGATCCTGTCGCTGGTCTATTACCAGTGCCCGAACCTCTGCAATTTCCTGCTCAACGGCCTGGTGGATTCGATGAAGCCCCTGGCCTGGACCCCGGGCCAGAAGTTCGAGATCGTTTCGATCAGCATCGATCCGCGCGAGACCCCGGCGCTGGCGGCCGCCAAGAAGGAAGCTTACCTGCGTTCCTACGGGCGCCCCGAAGCCTCTTCGGGCTGGCACTTCCTGACGGGGACGCAGGACCAGATTTCGCGCGTGGCCCGGGAAGTGGGCTTCAAGTTCAAGTATGACGAGAAGGAAAAGCAGTTCGCGCATGGTGCGGCGCTGTTCCTCCTGACCCCCGGGGGCAAACTGTCCCGGACTCTGTATGGAATATCCTGGCAGGAAAAAGAGCTTCGTCTGGCTCTTTTGGAAGCTTCTGACGGAAAGATTGGAACCGTCATCGATCGGATTGTATTGTTCTGCTATCGATACAATCCGGACACCCGAAAATACTCGCTGACCCTGATGAAGGTGATGCAGGCGGGGGGCGCCGGAACTGTGCTTGTGTTCGGTGCCTTCCTCATGGTTTTCTGGCGCAAACAAAGAAGGAACGGAAAGGGTTCATAGCCATGTTTTTCGTCGAGGCTCATGCTGCGAGCTTGCCCCTATCGGGTTCTGAAATCGCCCACAGCTGGGATCTGCTTTGGTACTTCCTGGTCTGGCTGAGTGTGTTCTTCTTCGTCCTCATCGTGGGCGGAATGGTCTACCTGGCCGTGGCGTATCGGGCCAAGATGGGCGCCAAGCCCAAGTACATCACCGGCAACCACCTGCTCGAGGCCCTCTGGACCGCGATTCCGACGGCCCTTCTGCTCATCATCTTCGTGTGGGGCTACGTCGTTTACAACAAGATGAGCCGCGCGCCTTCCGACGCCATGGAAATCCGGGTCGTCGGCAAGCAGTGGCTCTGGCAGTTCCAGTACCCCGAGACGGGCCGGACCACGATCAACGAGGTTTATGTCCCGGTCAACAAGCCGGTGAAGCTGGTGATGAGCTCGGAAGACGTGCTCCACGGCTTCTTCATTCCCAACTTCCGCGTGAAGTCGGACGTGGTGCCCGGCATGTACACTTCGGTGTGGTTCGAGGCCAACGTCCCCGGCAAGCACCAGGTGTTCTGCACCGAGTACTGCGGCACCTCGCACTCGCAGATGCTGGCCCAGGTCGTGGCCCTGTCGCCCGAGGACTTCGAAGCCTGGAAAGCCGGCAAGAAGTTCGAGAACATCCCGGTGGCCGGTCAGGAACCTGCCCAGTCCGTGGCCATGCGTGACCAGGTGCGCCTGGTGGCCGCGAGCGCGACCGTGGGCTCCTTGGCCGAGCAGGGCAAGAAGCTGACCGAGACCAAGGGCTGCATCGCCTGCCACTCGGCCGACGGTTCGGCGAAGGTCGGTCCCAGCTACAAGGGCCTGTTCCAGAGCCAGGTGGCCACCGTCGACGGCAAGAACTGGCTCGCCGACGAGAACTACCTGCGTGAGTCCATCGAAAACCCGAACGCCAAGATCGTCAAAGGCTTCCAGCCCGTGATGCCGACCTTCAAGGGTCTGCTCACCGAGGCGGAGCTGAATGCCATTCTTGCGTACATCAAAAGCGTGAAGTGAAGAGGAGCTGAACCATGAGTGACAACTACCTGACCGCAAGTCGGGGCATCAAATCCTGGATCACCACCGTCGATCACAAGCGGATCGGGCTCATGTACCTGTTCTCGGTGCTGACCTTTTTCCTGATCGGCGGCATCTTCGCCCTCCTGATCCGGCTGGAGCTGTTCACGCCGGGCCAGACCATCATGGATCCGAACACCTACAACAAGATGTTCACCTACCACGGTGCCATCATGGTGTTCCTGGTCATCATCCCTTCGATTCCGGCGGCCCTGGGCAACTTCGTGCTGCCCATGATGCTGGGAGCGAAGGACGTGGCCTTCCCCAGGCTCAACCTGGCCAGCTTCTGGATCTACGTGGCCGGCGCGATCTTCGCGACCTCGGCCCTGTTCCTCCGGGGCGCTGACACGGGCTGGACGTTCTACACCCCGTATTCGATCCGCACCAACACCACGGTCATCCTGGTGCTGACCGGTGCTTTCATCGCGGGCTTCTCGTCCATCCTGACGGGCCTGAACTTCATCGTGACCATGCACAAGCTGCGCGCTCCGGGCCTTTCCTGGTCGCGGCTGCCACTGTTCTGCTGGGCGCTGTACGCCACCTCGATCATCCAGGTGCTGGCAACCCCGGTCCTGGCCATCACGCTGCTGCTGCTCATGATGGAACGCATCCTCGGCATCGGCATCTTCGATCCGAAGCTGGGCGGCGACCCGGTGCTGTTCCAGCACTTCTTCTGGTTCTACTCCCACCCGGCCGTGTACATCATGGCGCTTCCGGGCTTCGGGGTCATCTCCGAGTGCATCCCGGTGTTCTCGCGCAAGCCGATCTTCGGCTACAAGGCCATCGCCTATTCGTCGTTCGGCATCGCGCTGATCTCGTTCATCGTGTGGGGTCACCACATGTTCGTTTCGGGTCAGTCGGAGCTGGCGAACTTCGTGTTCTCGCTGCTGACCATGGGTGTCGCCATCCCGACGGGCATCAAGGTGTTCAGCTGGGTGGCCACCATGTACAAGGGCCAGATCCGCTTCAATGCCCCGATGCTTTACGCCCTGGGCTTCCTGGAGATGTTCACCATCGGCGGCCTGACCGGCGTGTTCCTGGGAACCCTGGCCATCGACGTGCACCTGACCGACACCTACTTCGTGATCGCGCACTTCCACTACGTGATGGTGGGCGGAACGATCATGGCCCTGCTGGCCGGGATCCACTTCTGGTTCCCGAAGATGTTCGGCCGCATGTACGACGAAAAGGCCGCACTGAAGGCCTTCGTCCTGGTGCTGCTGGGCTTCAACATCACCTTCTTTCCGCAGTTCATCCTCGGAGCGCAGGGCATGCCCCGCCGTTACTGGGGTTACCTGCCGGAGTTCACCCTGCTGAACCAGATCTCGACCATCGGCTCGTGGTTCCTGGCGGCTGGCCTGTTCTACACGGCCTTCTACCTGGGTCGCGCGCTGATCAAGGGTGAAAGGGCCCCGGGCAACCCCTGGGGATCGCTGACCCTGGAATGGCAGAGCCCGTCTCCGCCCCCGGTCGAGAACTTCACTGAAACCCCGGTTGTGAAAAGCTGGCCGTACGAATACCGGCCGCAGAATTCCTGAGGAGAGACAACCATGTCCAGCACCCACGCTGAGGCGATCCACGGCCACCATCATCCGGCCCAGGCTCACCACTTCGAATCGATGGAGGCCCAGTTCGAGGCCGCCAAGTTTGGAATGTGGATCTTC
>CANFHS010000116.1 GCA_947446835.1 Bacteriovoracaceae bacterium | reverse complement strand
CCGAGTTGTCGATGACCCAGGCGCCGGAGCGGGCAGCTTCGGGCACCCAGTCCTTGGAGACCGCATCGGAGGCATCAAAGAAGACGAAGTCGATTCCCGCAAAACAGCCAGGCTCCAGGGGACGGCACACGGATTCCTGTCCGCGAAACCGCACTGCCTTGCCCACCGAACGGGCCGAGGCGAATGCCACGAGCTCCGAAACGGGGAACTGACGTTTCTCCAGCACATCGAGCAGGATCTGCCCTACCGCGCCGGTTGCCCCCACCACCGCGACGCGAAATCCCCGCGGATCGGCGTTTTGCATTTCATTTCTCCTTCTGGCCTGCCACGGGCTCGGCATGCCCCTGACGGGAAGCCGAACCCACAAAAAAACGGATCAGGTTCCAGCCCAGGCTCAGCAGCACATAGGCGCCCAGCACCAGGAAAAGCGTCACCTCCGGCCGGATCGCGATCAGAATCATGGCCAGGACGCCCACGGCCAGGTAGCCGAAGCTGGCGTGCGAACGCCAGTTGAGCTCCTTGAACGAGGGAAAACGCAGCGTGCTGACCATCAAGCTGGCCAGGATCAAGGTGAGAGCGACGATGCCGCCCGACTGCTCGGCCGACCAGCCCAGCTCCTGCAGGAAAATGATGAGCGTAGCCACCACCCCTGCCGCCATCGGGATGGGCAAGCCCTGGAAGTAGCCCTTGGGAAGCGAAGCCGTGGTCACGTTGAAGCGAGCCAGCCGCAGGGCTCCGCAAGCCAGGAACAGGAAAGCGGCCGCCCAACCCAGCCGACCGAACGGGGCCAAGGACCACTGGTACAGCAGGATCGCGGGAGCCACGCCGAAGGAAATCAGGTCGGACAGGCTGTCGTACTCCACGCCGAACTGGCTCGTGGCCTTGGCGAGGCGGGCAATCCGGCCATCCAGCATGTCGAAAACCGCCGCGACGAGGATGGCCCAGGAGGCCGTGCCAAAGTCGGATTGGATCGATGCCAGGATCGAGTAGAAGCCGGCAAACATGTTCGCCGTCGTGACGAAATTCGGAACCAGGTAGATCTTCCGCATCGAGGCTCCGAGGTTAACAACCCCGGTGCTTCAAATCAACGCCCGACTGCCTCATGGAACCACGACCAGGAAGAACAGGCCCAGCACCACCGTCAGGACCCCCAAGGTCCGCGCCCAGGAAGGTTTTTCAACGCCCAGGACATAAGCCACGGGCACCGAAACCACGGGAGCCAGCGAAGAAAGCGTGGTCCCCAGGACCAGGGGTGAGCTGGCCAGCCCGTACATGAAGAACAGCGATCCTCCGAAGGCCTCGACCACGAAAACGCGGGCGTTCCGGCGCAGCTCGCCCACCGGCAAAGGCAGCCGCAGGTTGGCCTTCCGGACCATGATCCTGGCCAGGATGAGGTTGATGACCATGGCGTAGGCCATGCGCACCGAGTTGCCCACGAAAGGCGAAAGTCCGTGGCTTGCCCGGGCAATTGAGAAGCTGTTGAGTCCCCAGCAAAGCGAAGTTGCCAATGCCAGGAATGCCCCGACGACCCGGCTGTCCAGGCGCGAAGGTTGGGCCGATTGGCCCTGCTGCTTTTCAGCCTGAGGCCCATTCAGGATCACCGCCACGACCCCCGCCAGCACCATCACCAGCCCGATGCCCTGCCGCAACGAGGGGACCTCGCCCAACGTGATCATGCCGCCCAGGACCGTCCAGACCGGATAGGACGAGGCAATGGCCAGGGCACCCGGCACCCCGAGCCCGCGGGTACTCCAGTAAAAGAACATGTCTCCCAGACCGTAACTCGACACCATCGAGACCAGGAACCAGGTCAGGTGAAACGGCTGGAGCTTGGCGAACTCGGAAATGCCCGCGCCCCAGCTCCCCGAGGCCACGAAGGCTCCGATCAGGAAGAGCGGAAAGGCGATCATGCTGCGCGAGAAGTTCACCGTGGCCGGCGAATACCCCCGCGAAAGCCGTGAATACACGGCCGTGCCATAGGCCCAGGTGAAGGACGACGCAAAGGCCGCCAACGGGCCAAGCAGGGAGGACGCAACTTCAGTTCCCACGATCACCTCGGGTTGGACCCGGCGGCAACAGCCCGGCCTTCAGTTTCACTTCCGCATCCGACGCACGCAGGTAGCGGGGATGGACCGTCAGCGGGTCGCGCGCAAGCCCAGCCTGGGCGGCTTCCCAGGCCATCATCGCCAGCTGGCGCCCCTGGATCTGATCCCCGAAAGCCAGGCCCGGATCGAGCTCCTGGCCCCTGGGCAGCGCCTTGGCGATCTCGGGGTACCGGCGCCGGGCCTCGCCCACGAACGTCCAACAGGAGTCCGGAGTGAGCTTCTTGAGGATGTGCTGGACCAGCGCCTCGGGCGAAAGCACTTCTTCCTCCACGCCGCGCTTCCAGAGCCCCGGATGGTCGCCTTCGGCCAGGGCCACGCAGTCGGCCGCCGAGCGCGCGCTGCCGACCAGCGCGAAGCACTCGCCCTTGCAGGCATCGGTGGCGGCCACGACGACCGAGCGCTGCCCCGCGGCCGCGATGGCCTGAGCGGCGGGCCTCGCCAGCGCGGCCAGACTCGACAGCCCGATCAAAGGCTTTCCGAGGGAATGGGCCAGCGTTCGCGCCGTGGTGATGCCGATCCTGAGGCCGGTGAAGCTGCCAGGCCCCACCCCCACGGCAAAGAGATCGACCTCCTGGAGGCGCCAGCGGACCGCGTGGAGAAGCTGATCCACTCCCCAGAGCAGGCCCTCGGAGTGCTGGGCATCGACATTCAGGCCCAGCTCACCCAGCAGCCGCACGCCCGAACGTCCTTCCCTGGAGGAAGGATCCCACTCGGCCGCAGCCACGGCGCCCGCCTTGGATGATGTGTCCCAGACCAGGAGTTTCACGAGACTCGAATCCTTCCCGGCTCAGTTGAAGAACGGCAGCCTGGCCAGGTCGTTTCTCATGACCACCACCATCAGCAGCAGGATCAGGGCCAGACCCACCTGCTGGGTCAGCTCCACCACCCGCACCGAGAGCGGCTTGCCGCGGACAGCCTCGATCAGCAGCAGCACGATGTGCCCGCCGTCGAGAACCGGAACCGGAAGCAGGTTCAGCACTCCCAGGCCGACCGAAAGGACCGCCATCGTGGACAGGAACGCGATCAGGCCGCGCGAAAGCGACTCGCCGGCAATTTTCCCGATCAGGATCGGGCCGCCCAGCGTGTTGATCGACACCTCACCCTTGAGCATCTTGCCGATCGAGACCAGGTTGCGTCCCGAAAATTCGATCATGCGCTCGGTGCCCTTCACCACCAGGGTGACGGGATTCAGCACCCGTTCCACCAGGGTCTCGGGCTCGGCCCAGAACAGCTGCGGCACCACGCCCACGGTGTACTGGGTGGACTTGCCCAAGGCCGGGTCCTTGACCGTGGCGGCGTTGGGAACGATCAGGGCGGACATGGCCTGGCCCTCGCGCTCCCAGCGCAGCAGCACTTTTCCTTCGCGCTCGCCCGACCTCTGCACGGCGTCCCGGAGCTCGAAGAAGCTGCGGACTTCGGTGGCTCCCACCCCGACGAGGCGATCGCCCGGGCGGACCCCCGAAGCTTCGGCAGGGGACTTCTCCACCGGCTTTTCAACGAAGAGCTCGGAGGAATGGATTCCCGTGGAAGCGGCGAGGCTCTTGCCTGCCTGCCGGACCACCTGGAGCTGGACCTTGCGTCCGCCCGGGGCCTCGAAACCCAGCTCGGCCGTCTGGCCCGGGGTCAGCGCCTCGTGGCGGGCATCCACCTCTTCCCAGGAGGTCACGGGCTGCCCGCTCCAGCTGATGAGCTTGTCGCCCGTGCGCAGGCCGCTCTTGCCCGCCAGGGAGGCCGGGTCCGAGACACCCAGCACATTGGCGCGGGCCATGGGGACCAGGCCTTCCACCTCGCCCACATGCACCGACTCGCCGTAGACACTGAAGCCGTCCTGGGCTGCGGGCGTCACGCCCACATGAAGCTCGGCGTTTGCCTGCGCGCGGCGCACGACAAAATCGAGGGTCCGGCCCGGGTTTTCGGAGATCAGGCCCAGCACTTCCTCGAACTTGCGGACCGGCTTGCCGTTGATCGAGACGACGCGATCACCGCTCTGCAGCCCGGCCTTGGCGGCCGCCGACCCCGGAACCACGCGGCCGATGACACTGGCCATCTGCGGCTCACCGATGGCCAGGATGGCCATGAACACCAGGGCGGCGAGCAGGAAGTTGAAGATCGGCCCACCCGCGAAGATGAAGAACCTCTTCCAGGCTGCCTGACGAGGCAGGGCCCGGGCGGCTTCTTCGGCAGTCAGCTCGCGGTCGGCTTCCTCACCCAGCAGCTTCACGTAGCCACCCAGGGGAATGGCCGACAGGCGCCACTCGGTTTCGCCCCACTGCTTGCTGAAGATCCTGGGACCAAATCCGACCGAAAAGGCCTCGGCCTTCACATTGAACAGGCGGGCAAAAATGTAGTGACCGAACTCGTGAAACACGACCAACGGTCCCAAGATGATGAGGAAGCCCAGGATGGAAAGCACTCGTACTCCTTCCGGCACTCAGCCGAAAACACGTATGCAAGCGTACATGAACGGCAGGCTGAAAATCACCCCGTCAAAACGATCCAGGAAGCCCCCGTGCCCGGGAAGCAGGCTGCCGGAGTCCTTGCGGTGGAAAGCCCGCTTCAGGAAGCTCTCGCACAGGTCGCCCACCTGGGACACGACGGCCAGAAGGACCGGCAGGAAAAGCACGCCCAGGAACGAAAGACTGCGGAAGAACAGGAGCTTATACAGCAAGGCAACGACCACCGCGCAGCCCATGCCACCCACCAGGCCCTCGACTGTCTTGTTCGGGCTGATCATCGGGTAGAGCTTGCGCTTACCGCGGCTCTTTCCGACAAAATAGGCCCCCACATCCACCGACCAGATGATCAGCAGGAACAGCAGGGTCCAGTGCAGCCCCCCCGCGGAATCGCGGATCAGGACCAGGTACAGCGGAAGAAAGCCCAGATAGAGGATGCCGAAGAACGAGCTCATCAGCTCGCGGAAATGGGTAGTGACTGCCTCGCCGTGATGGCGGTCGGCCGTGAACAGGAAATAGCCGAACAGCCCCATGAACGAGAAGAGCAGCAGCTCGTACTCCGAGCGGGGAATCCAGAAGTTCACGAACGACACCAGCCAGGAGGTCCCGAGCAGGACCCTCTGCTTGGCGAGCCGGTCCGGAAGCTCCAGGATCATGTCGCTGAACTCGTGGATCATGCCCAGGGACAGCCCCGCGGCAATCAGGCCCACCCCGAAGCGCCCACCGAAAAGGATCAGGGCCAGGAACGGCACCAGGCCGGTGGCCGCCGTCTTCACCCGTTTACGCAGCTCAGGAGTCATGTTCACGCTTTCAGGCCCTTTCCAGATGTTTCCCCAGGAACGGAAAGCCGGGTCACCAGCCCCCCGAACCGCCGCTCTCGCCCGGAGTACGCTTCGAGCGCCTCCCGGAAACGATCCGGCGTGAAGTCCGGCCAACAAAGCTCCGTAAACACATATTCGGCGTAAGCCGCCTGCCACAGCAGGAAATTCGACATCCGCTGCTCTCCGCTGGTGCGGATCACCAGGTCGACGTCAGAAAGGTCTCCCAGGTCCGCGGTCCAGAGGTATTCGCCGAGCAAGGCCTCGCTCATTTCCCCGGGGCGGCGGATGCCGCGGACACAGTCCTCGGCAAACAGTCGCGAGGCGCGTGCCAGCTCCTTGCGGGAGCCGTACGAAATGGCAAAAGTGAGCTGCAGGCCCGTATTACCCGACAGCCTCTCGACGGCGGGCTCCAGGACCTGCCGGACGTCAACGCTCAGACGGTCCACCTCGCCGATGACCCGCAGGCGGACATTCTGGCGAAGCAGCTCCTCCTGCTCGCGCTGCAGGAACTTCTTGAGAAGGCTCCACAGGATCCGCAGCTCGGGATCCGGCCGGCTCCAGTTCTCGGTCGAAAACGCGAAGAGCGTCAGGGCCTTGACTCCCAGCCGGTCGGCCTCGCGGACAATCCCCTTGACCCGGCCCGAACCCCGCACGTGCCCGAAAAAGCGCGGGTGCCCACGGCCCGCGGCCCACCGGCCGTTACCATCCATGATGATTGCGACGTGCCGGGGGACCTGGGGCAAGTGCATCAGATGGTCATGATCTCTTTTTCTTTGGCGACGATCGTCTTGTCGACTTCAGCGACCTTCTCGTCGGTCTTCTTCTGGATCACTTCCATGGCCTTCTTGCCCTCGTCTTCCGACATGGCCTTGGCCTTTTCCTGCTTCTTCACTTCCTCGTTGGCGTCGCGGCGCTGGTTGCGGAGCGCGACCTTGCAGTCCTCGCCCATCTTCTTGACCAGCTTCACCATCTCCTTGCGGCGCTCTTCGGTCATGGCAGGCACCGAGATGCGGATCACCTTGCCGTCGTTCTGGGGGGTCAGCCCCAGGTTGGCAGCCAGGATGGCCTTCTCGATGGCGCCCAGCATGCCGCCTTCCCACGGGGCGATCTGGATGGTCCGGGCATCCGGCGTGGTCACGTTGCCGATCTGGCTGAGCGGCGCGCTCGAACCGTAGTAATCGACATGAACGGGCTCGACCAGTGCGGTCGAGGCCCGGCCGGTTCGAACCTTGGCCAGATCCCCTTTCAGGGACTGAATGGCCTTGTCCATGTTCTGGGTCATCGAATCCATAATCGCTTTGGACATGGTCTCTCCTTGGGTCAGTGAACCAGGGTACCCACCGCTTCGCCCTGGATCAGGCGGCGCAGTGCACCCGCTTCATTCAGATTGAACACGACGATGGGCAGCTTGTTGTCCATGCAGAGCGAGATGGCGGTTGAGTCCATGACCTCCAGCCGCTTCTGCAGGACATCCAGGTAGGTGATGTCGACGAACTTCTTGGCCGCGGGATTCTTCTTCGGATCCGAATCGTAGATCCCGTCCACCTTGGTCGCCTTGATGACGACCTCGGAGCCGATCTCCATGGCCCGAAGGGCCGCGGTGGTATCGGTCGTGAAGTAGGGATTGCCCGTGCCTCCGCCGAAGATGACCACGCGGCTCTTCTCCAGGTGCCGGACCGCGCGGCGCCGGATGTACGGCTCCGCCAGCTCCTGCATCTCGATGGCCGACTGGACGCGGGTCTGTACGCCCAGGCCTTCCAGGGCATCCTGGAGAGCCAGGCAGTTCAGCACCGTGGCCAGCATGCCCATGTAATCCGCCGAAGCGCGGTCCATTCCGGCCGTGGCACCCTTGATGCCGCGGAAGATGTTCCCGCCTCCCAGCACGATGCCGATCTCGACACCCTGCTGGTGGATTTCACGGACCTCGTTGGCGATGACCTTCAGGACGTCGGTGTCGATGCCGTATCCCGCCTCCCCGGCGAGGGCTTCGCCGGAGAGTTTCAGCAGGATGCGCTTGTAGGGCTTTGCCATGGGCGGCTCCAATCAATGGGCCGCTTCGGGCGTTTCCTTCTGACCTTCGCCCAGCACGAACCGCGCGAACCGGCGGACGCTGAGTCCGCCGCCCACCACCTTGTCGGTTTCCTTGATGAGCTGGTCGATGGTCTTGTTGGGGTCCTTCACGAAGGG
>CANFHS010000115.1 GCA_947446835.1 Bacteriovoracaceae bacterium | reverse complement strand
CGGTCCGCGCCCCCGGCGTGCCCCTCTGGGCGCGGGTGGCCGACCGCCTCGTGCCTTCGGCCTGGGCCCGCGAAGAGGGCTGCCGCCCCGAAAACACCCTGGCCGAGACCCTGATGGGCCCCCTGGCCCCCATTCTCCAGCTCACCAGCCCCTTGGCCTTCCAGTCCGTGCGCGGGTGCCTGGTGTCCGGCCTGCGCGGCGCCTGGGCCGCCACCGGCGGCACCGTGGTCGACATTTCCAAGGGCCTTTGGGGGGCGGTCACCGACCCCGCCAAGGCCGTGGCCGGCCTGAGCAAGCAGGCCCAGGCCTTGGTCAGCTTTTTCAAGGCCCTGGAGCCCAACCTTCGTAAATTCCAGGAAGGCCTGCGCCACCTCAAGCCCGAGGTCGCCCAGGAGCTGGTCTGCAACCTGGTCGGATCCATCGGGACGGATGTGGTGATTGCGGCCCTGCTGGCACCCGAAACCGCCGGCGCCAGCCTGGCCGCGATGAGCGCCCGGGTGGCCGCCTGGGTCCAGAAAGCACTCAAGGCCATGCCGCTGCTCGAGAAGCTGCAGGAAGTGGCCGGAGAGGGCCGCGTGCTGCTGGCCAACGCCATGAAGAACCTGGAACGGGTGTCCCAGGCCGCGCTTCAACGCGCCCAGGGGCTGGCCAAGAACGGCTTCCCCAAACTGGCTGGAGCCTTGGCCGCATGCGCGCGCTGAACGTCGCCCTGCTGGTCGGCACCCTCCTGCTGGCGACACCGTCTGCCGTCCGGGCCGACGAAGCCTGCGAACGCCTGGTCCAGATCATCGACTACCTGGGCGACGGAGCCGGAATCCGGGGGCTCCAGCGCCGGGCTGCCGGCGACGAGTGGGATAGCCTGCTCCGGGGATCGGACGACCCCTACACCCACCACATCACCCTCAGCGAAAAGACCATGGTGAGAAAGCTGGAGATGTCGCGCGACAAGGCCGCTTCGAAATTCGAAAGCCCCGAGGTGGCCCGCGAAATGCTCCAGGAGGCCCTGGCCCGGGTCGACGAGCTGGCCGCGGGGCACAAGCGGCACCCCGACGACTGGATCCGCGCCTTTCCGCCCCACCCTGGCCAAAGCGGTCAGCTGCTTCGACTGAGCTTCAACGCCGGCAAGAAGATCGGCAGCGGATACCGCCAAGGCGCTACCCGCTTCGACGAACCCGTCCGGATCAACTCGGTCAGCACGGTGACCCTGGTCCTGCGCCGTGCACCGGACCGGAACCACCCGGGCAAGTTCTACTACCACGTGGTGACCTTTTATCCGGACACCGCTCCGCCCAGGCTGCCCAAATGATTCAGCGCCCGTCGAAGGGAGCCGTCGCTATGGCGAATTTCTCGGCGCCGGCCTTGCGGGCAGTATCCATGACCTGGATCGCGCTGCCCAGGAACGCCTTCTGATCGCCTTCCAGCACCACCAGCCGTGAGGGCGTCTTCCCGAACGCCGCCCGGAGCAGCGACTCCAGGGACGCCACGTCAGGGGCAGGTGCGCCGTTCACCTTCAACCCACCCGAGGGAAGCAGGGTCACGATCACGCCTTCGGGCTGCGACCCGGCCGCGGACGCGCTGGCTTTGGGCAAGCTGACGTCCACTCCCATCTGCGACATCACGGAGCTGGTCACCATGAAGATGATGAGCAGCACCAGCACGATGTCGACCAACGGAGTGATGTTGATCTCGGCGACAATGTCGCCGCCCGACTCCGCGTCTCCGGAGCCGACGCCAGAAGGCTTAAGCGCCACGGTCAGCCCCGCCCGCGGCGGTGGTGTCGCCCAGGTACTCGGCCAGCTCCTCGGCATGCAGCTTGATCAACAGCACGAGCGCGCTCCAGCGGGTCTGGAAAGCATTGTAGGCAATGACCGCGACCACGGCCACCAGGATCCCGGCGGCGGTCGCCACCAGGGCTTCGGAAATGCCCGAGGCCACGACCGCAAAACCCCCCACACCCGTCTTGGCCATGTCGCCAAACGAACGCAAGATCCCCAGCACCGTGCCGAACAGGCCGATGAACGGCGATGCGGTAGCCACCGTGCCCAGCACCCAGAGGTGCGAGCGCAGGTCCTGGTTCTCGATCAGGCGGCGGCGTTCCACCGCCTCGGCCCAACGTGACCGCACCCGCTCGTCTTTGGAATCCAGCCGGTCCAGCGCGGTCAGCACCAGGCGCGCGGTGGGCAGCTGCTCCTGCTTGCGGCACAAGGCGCGCAGGGCTTCGCGATCATTCCGCAGAAGCGCATTGGAAGCTTCGAGCTGGAACGAACGAAGCGCTTCGCCCAGGCTCTTGAATCGCCAGAGGCGCTCGAAGATGACCGCCCAGATGAGCAGTGAGCAAACCAGCAGCAGAATCATCACGAATCCGCCGGACTTCAGCATCTCCAGGCCTTGCCACATAGGCCTTGCAAAGTAGCCACCCCCGCCTACGATGTCAACGCTATGGGATCTTTCCGGACGCGCTGCCTCGGGCCTTCCAAATTGCTGCTGAGCATCACCCTGTCAGTCCTCGCGCTGGGGCTGGGCAGCACGGCCTGCTCGCGTTCTTCTTCTCCCGAAGCTCCGACCGTGCGGGTCGGCGCACCGCTCGTGGACTTCAAGCCCGAAGAGACCCTGGAACTGACCCTGGCCAAGTTCGATCCCCGCACCCAGGACGTCTGGACCGCACGTCTGACGCGTGCCGATGCGCGCGCCGAGTGGCAGGTGGCTTCGGCGCCGCAGGGGCAGACGCTGCTGGATCGACGCGCCGATTCGACCTTCATCAATCACCTGCTGTCGCTGATCAAGACGCTCTCGGTCCACGAAATGGCGCCGGAAGGAACCCTTACCTCGCTTGGCCTGGATCAGCCGCTGTTTTCGATCCGCTGGGGTACCCCCGGGCAGCCCCTGAAAGAGCTCCGCCTGGGTGATGCCAACCCCAAGGGTCTGGGCAACTATTGCGTGCTGGTGTCTCCGCAAGGCAACTCGGAACCCGTCATCGTGCGAGGCGCGGCCCTCCAGATGCTGGGCATGATCGAAAAATTCGAGGTCCTGCGCCGCCGCAGGCTGCTCACCTTCGAAGCGGATGACGTGGACGAGCTGGAGCTCTGGCGAGGCAAGGCCAAGACCTTGGCCGTGGAACGGCTGGGCGACGACTGGACCGAGTTGCACCGCAAGAAACGGGTGCTCACGGTGGGGCAAAAGCTCGAAGCCTTGACCCACCTCCGCATCCAGAACTTCCTGGACGACCCTTCCCAGGTCACCCGCTTGCGCCAAAAACTGGAAAATGCCCCCACCCACCGCGCCATCTTCAAGGACCGCGACGGGAAACCCACGGAGCTCCAGCTGCGGGCCGACTCGGGGCACACGTGGGCCCGCATCAGCTCCCGGCCCGAGGCCGTGTTCGAGGTCTACCCCGAGGCGCTCAGGCCGTTCCTGAAGCCCTGAACACGCCGCTCTTTCCGGTCCGTCGCGCTCTCCGATCAGGGAAAGCGAAGCGCCCGCACCCAGTCCGCGGTGACCGGCCTGAGGTCGGCCACTCGCCAATGCGCGCCCGAGGTGTCCTGCGCGAAGTGGTTGGTGCCAGCGATGGCCGTGACCCACGCACCCGCGGCCAGAGCCGAAGTCACACCCGGGTGCGAATCCTCGAAAATCAGCGTGCGCTGGGCCTGGGCACCCATCAGGTCGAAGGCTTTCAGGTAACCATCCGGTGCGGGCTTGCTGCGCGGGTAGTCTTCCGCGCCCAGCACCACCTCGAAGTGGTGCCGCACGCCCAGCTGCTCCAGCGCCCAGAAGATCTCGCGGCGGAACGAGCCCGAAACCAGGCCGATGCGGAATCCGCCTGCGGCCAGCGAACGCACGCACTCGGCGCCCCCGGCCACCACGTCAAGCTTCTGCTGCAGCTCCAGCCGGTAGCGGTCGATCACCGTGCGCCGGATCTCGTCGCCGGGCTGCGCGACGGGGTACTTGCCGAGCAGGAACTCGAACGCGGTTTCCCAGGTCCGGCCGGTCACGAAAACCGCGTCCTCGTGGGTCACCTGATGGCCCCAGGAGCCGAAGCAGGCTTCCACGGCGCGGGCCGCGGCGGGCTCGGTATCGATCAACGTGCCGTCGAGGTCGAAAATCACCGTCTCGATGCCCAGCTCGCGGGGCGGGTGGAGTGTCGTGCTCATCAGGACTGGACCCCTTCTCCGGCAAAGTTCTCGCGCCAGTAGCGATCAAAGTGGAGCGCCCCATCGGGCTGCCCCAGGATCCACGCGGTCTTGATGTAGGCGCATTCCACGGTCATTTCCCCGGCAAAATAGGCGCCTTCCTCGCGCAGCATCTGGCCCGCGGTGTACAGGGTGGTTTCGCGCGGCTCGCCCGGTGGCTGGGAAGTGCCTTCGGTCACGGCCACGACCGGGATGTCACGCACGCGGGCTTCCTTGAGCAGGCGCCTCAGATCCGGGTCCTGCGTCGGGGCGGTGCCCGACGGGAAGATGACCAGCACCAGGCCTGAAACCTCGGGCAGCAGCCGATCCGCGATGAGCCCTGCCGGGAATCCCGGGGTCACATGCAGCGTGGCCACCCGGCGCGAAAACCGGGGCTTGAGCTTGAGCCTGGAAAGCCTGACGCCCTCCCGGCCTTCCTTGTACCGGATGGAGGTGCCCACCACCGCCAGCGGCGGAAACTTGGGGCTCTCGAAGCCCTGGAAGTCCGAAGCACTGCGCTTGCGGCTGCGGTTGCCCTGGTAGAGGTGGTCGTCGAAAAACACCGTCACCTGCCCCACCAGCTCACGGGGAGCGTGGGCGGCGATCTCGACCGCCGAAATGAGGTTGCGGCGTGCGTCCGACCGGACCGCGGCCAGCGGCCGCTGGGCGCCCGTCATCACCACCGGCACCCGGCAAGGCCGGAGCAGGAAGGACAGGGCCGAAGCCGTGTAGGAAAGCGTGTCCGTGCCGTGAAGAATGACCACGCCGTCGTATTTGCGGCCCCGCTCCTGGATCCGACGGGCCATCTCGCACCAGTCGTCCGGGCCCAGATGGGCGCTGTCGCGGTTGAAGGCCACCTCGACCTCGCAACGGGCCAAGCCGTCGATCTCGGGCACCCGTTCCAGCAGCCGGCGCCTCAAGGAGGCCGGGCTCAGGTCCGGCAACCCCAGCGGGGCGCGGGGGTTCTTGGGCGAGGGCTGCATCCCGAAGGTGCCGCCCGTGTAGAGGATCAAGACGCGCTTTCGCATGGGTTCCGAGGCTACTGGATGGGCCCGGTCCCTGGCAAGAAGTCCGATTTGGTCCGGACCCGATTTCATGCTAGTTTCCCGGACTTATGAGCTCCGCAATTTCTGATCTGGTCGAACCCGAAATCCACTCCGAAGTGGATACCATGCGCCACTCGGCAGCCCACGTGATGGCCCACGCCATCCGCAGGATCTGGCCGGATGCCCGTTTCGGCATCGGCCCGACCATCGAAAACGGCTTTTATTACGACGTGGACATGAGCCACAAGCTCACCCCCGAAGACCTTCCCAAGATCGAAGCCGAGATGAAGAAGGTGATCAAGGAAGGCAAGCCGTTCGTCCGCCACGACTGGCCGGTCGATGAAGCCCTCGGCATCTTCCGGAAGCTGGGCCAGAACTTCAAGATCGAGATCATCGAGAACCTGCGCGACCGCACCGGCGCCACCTCGGTGAGCGGCTACGAGGAAGGCGACTTCCTGGACCTGTGCCGCGGCCCCCACGTCAAGGCCGCGAACGAGGTCAAGTACTTCAAGCTGATGTCGGTGGCCGGCGCCTACTGGCGCGGCAGCGAAAAGAATCCCCAGCTCCAGCGCATCTACGCCGTGGCCTTCAACCGCAAGGACGAGCTGGAAGAATACCTGCACCTGCTGGAGGAGGCCAAGAAACGCGATCACCGCAAGCTGGGCAAGGAGCTGGACCTGTTCAGCTTCCACGCCGAAGCGCCGGGCTCGCCCTTCTTCCACCCTCGCGGCACCGTCGTCTACAACCGCCTGGTGCAGTACGTGCGCGAGCTGTACGGCCCCTACGAGTACGACGAAATCATCACGCCGCAGATCTTCAACTCCATCCTGTGGAAGAAATCGGGCCACTACGAGAACTACAAGGAGAACATGTTCTTCACCGAGGTGGACGAACGCGAGTTCGCCGTGAAGCCCATGAACTGCCCGGCTTCGACCTTCGTGTACGCCTCGACCAAGCGGTCGTACCGCGACCTCCCGCTGCGTCTGGCCGACTTCGGCCGCTTGCACCGCAACGAGGTCTCGGGCGCGCTCTCGGGCCTGACCCGCGTGCGCTCGTTCTGCCAGGACGACGCCCACATCTTCTGCTCGCCCGACCAGATCGAGGCCGAGATCAAGAAGGTCGTCTCGATGATCCTGAAGACCTACGACCTGTTCGGCTTCACCGACACGCAGGTCTTCCTGTCCACGCGGCCCGAGAAGCGCGTGGGTTCCGACGCGCTCTGGGATACCGCCGAAAACGCGCTCAAGGCCGTGCTCGACAGCCTGGGTCGTCCTTACGGCGTGAACCCGGGCGATGGCGCCTTCTACGGACCCAAGATCGACTTCCTGGTCCGCGACGCCCTGAAACGCGAGCACCAGCTGGGCACCATCCAGCTGGACTTCAACCTGCCCGACCGTTTCGAGCTCGAGTACACCGCCTCGGACAACACGGCCCAGCGGCCGGTGATGGTCCATCGCGCGGTGCTGGGTTCGCTGGAGCGGTTCATGGGCATCCTGCTGGAGCACACGGCCGGCGCCCTGCCGTTCTGGGTTTCGCCCCTGCAGGCCCGTGTGGTGCCCATCAAGGACACCCACAACGACTACTGCCGGGCGTTCCTGCTCAAGCTCAAGAGGGCGGGTTACCGGGCGGACATCGACGATCGCAACGAGTCGATGGGCCTCAAGACCCGCGAAGCGCAGGTGCAGAAGATCCCCTTCTCGCTCGTGGCCGGCGACCGCGAAATGGAAGCCGGATCGTTTGCCGTGCGCAAGTACGGGGAGCGGGAATCCAAGGTCATGACCCAGGACGAGATCGTGGCGCTCTTCGCGGGCCTCGAAGCCATCTCGCATCCCGGGTACGAAGGCTGAGACCCGGGCCGTGCTTCACGAGTGGATCAACCGGGCGGTCACCTGGGTCGTCATCATCGACCCGATCGGGACCTTGCCTGTTTATCTGGCCCTGACCCGCAAGCTTTCGCCCGAACGCCGGCAGAAGGTGGCCCGCAAGGCCATCGGCATCGCGGCGCTGGTGCTGCTGGCCTACGTGGCCCTGGGCCAGGTGCTCCTGAACGCGCTGGGAGTCACGGTCCCGGCGTTCCGGCTGGCCGGCGGGATCATCCTGTTCCTGCTGGGACTGCGGATGGTGTTCGAGACCGAAGGGGAAAGCCAGGAGCTGCACGAGGAACCCGGCCACGACGTGGCGGTGTTCCCGCTGGCCATTCCTTCGCTCGCGGGCCCGGGTTCGGTCATGGCCGCCATCGTGATGACCGAAGGCGGGCGCTTCAGCCCGATGGAGCAGCTGGGCAACACGTTGCTGATGCTGGCCGTCCTGGGGCTCACCTGGATCCTGTTCCGCTTCGCCGAGCCCATCCAGCGCTGGCTGGGGGAAACCGGCGCGAATGTCATTTCGCGCGTGATGGGCATGATCCTCTGCGCACTGGCCGTGCAGGCCGTGGTGGAGTCGCTCAAGGCCATG
>CANFHS010000114.1 GCA_947446835.1 Bacteriovoracaceae bacterium | reverse complement strand
GGCCATCGTGCAGGGAGGCGTGCGCCAGAACATCCATCTCACCGATATCCTGACCACCCAGCTGCTGACCGCCTTGCAGCTGCACCTGGGCGATCCCGCCGAAGCCGGCGACGCTCCGGTCAGCTCCAAGGGCTTCTTCCAGCTCGAAGCCACGCTGGGCGCCCTGGGCATCCCGAGCAAGGACTTCTCGCGCAAGTGGGTGGCCATCCAGCTGGGTGCCGGTCTCGAAAAGAAGACCTGGAGCCCCCTGAACTGGTCGGAGTTCGCCATCTACCTCCTGGAGCGCCATCCGGAGACGCAGATCCTCCTGCTCGGGACGAAGGAAGAGGAAACCCGCGCCGCCGAGTTCCTGGCCCATTCCGAGGGCATGGTGGACCCCACCCGGATCCTGAACCTGGTCGGAAAGACCGACTTCGACAACTGGGCCGCGGTGATCGGCCGCTGCCAGTGGCTGATCGCCGGCGACACGGCCGCAGTCCACTTGGCCTCGATCCTGGGCACCCGCGTGCTGAACCTCTCGATCGGTACCTCGCGGGGCAATGAGACGGGTCCCTACGGCAACGGCCACTATGTGATCCTCCCGGCCGAAGCCTGCGCGGCTTGCCAGGAAGGCAACGAGAAGACCCATTCCTGCGGAGACGCGATTTCTCCCGAGTCGCTCTACGCCGCCTGGTGCTACGCCTCGAACGAATGGTCGCACCGTCGGCAGACGCCGCTGGAGCAACAGTTCGAGCGCCTGGGATTTGCCTCCGAGCTGCCCCTGATCCAGCTCATGCGCTCGCGTATCCGCTCCACCGAACAGGGTGGCGGCGTGGTCTATGATCCGCTGATCCAGCGCCCCCTTTCGATGGACGAATGGCTGGCGCAGGTGGTGGGCCACGTGGCCCGCGCCTGGTACTGCGGCTGGACCCCGCCCATCGGACAGGAGCTGGAAAGAAGCCGGATCAGTCCGGCCCTGATCCGCGCCCTGCGCGAAGTGGACGAGGCCTCCGGTGTGCTGGCGAAGATCTGTGAAGAGGCCAAGCGCACGGCCCAGGTCATCCACACCCGGAGCGCACGCCTCAAGTCCGACAAGCTCATGCCCCTGCGGGAACGCGATGAGCTGCGCCAGCTGGGACGCAAGCTCATGGAGCTGGAAGAGCTGATCGAGCGACTTTCGCAGACCCAGGTTCCCCTGCGCGGCTTCTCGATGATGACCAAGGTCCTCATGCACAACCTGCGGGGCGAGCAGCTCCACGAGCTGGGTCGCGAGAGCGCCGAGAGCTACGCGCAGCTGGCCCACGGGGTGAGCATCGTCCGCGACTGGATCAAGCACACGCTCGAACTGGTGAGGCCCATGTCCCTCGAAAAGGCCGCCGTCATTCCGCTGAACCGCAATTCCCAGGAAGGCCTCATTCCATGAACCGCTTCGAGATCAACGGACAGGGCCAGGACATGCCTGCCGAGGGCCTCGAGCACTTCGGCAACCTGATGGGCCACGTCCACTCCCGGATCGCGGTGGGTGGAAAGGTGGTGTCGGAGGTGCGGGTGAACGGCATCGCGCTCGGAGAAGGCGATGAGGACGCGCTTTCCGGGATCCCCCTCCAGGAAATCGACTCGGTCGAGATCGACATGATGGATGCCAGGACCCTGGCCAGCGAGACCCTCCAGATGCTCGATCCATTCCTGGACGAGCTGGCGGGAGTCTCGGTGCAATGCGTGGGCACCCCGAACCTGACCCGGCTGATCGACGGCGTCTCGGTGCTGACCGACTCCCTTCACCAGATCGGCATGGTGCTGGGCGGTGAAGGCATGGGCCCGGAGAACGAGTCCAAGATCACCGAACTGAAACACCTGCTTCGCGACCTGATCCGGCAGGCCGAAAGCGGCATTTCGGCCACGCGGCGGGACATGATCCTGGCCAGCCGCCTTCCCGAGCTTTTCGAGTCCTGGCGGACCGAAGCGCTTCCGGTCCTGGCCAGCAAGCTCGCCAACTGAGATCCGGGTTCAACCGGGTTCGCCTGCGCCCCGGGCACGCCTGCGGGCCTGGAGGCTTTCCCGGATCTGGCGTTCCAGACCCGAATCCTTGGGCTCGTAAAAGCGCCTTCCCCGCAAGGCCTCCGGCAGGTGCTCCTGCTCCAGGGCCGCGCGCGGGTCATCGTGCGCGTACCGGTAGCCCTGCCCGTATCCCTCGGCCCTCATGAGGCCCGTGACCCCATTGCGAAGGTGAAGGGGCACCGGCAGCGCGCCGCTGGCCCGGACTTCCGCAATGGCGTCGTTGATGCCCGAGTAGCTGGCGTTGGACTTGGGAGCCGAGGCCAGATAGGTCACCGCCTGCGCCAGGCTGATGCGCCCTTCGGGCAATCCGATCAGGTCCACCGCCTGCATCGCGGCCACGGCCACCTGGATGGCGCGTGGGTCGGCATTGCCGACGTCCTCGGAGGCCAAGATGACCAGACGGCGCGCGATGAACAGCGGATCCTCGCCTCCCTCCAGCATGCGCGCCAGGTAGTACAGGCCCGCATCGGGGTCACTGGTTCGGATGCTCTTGATGAACGCCGAAACCACGTTGTGGTGCTCTTCCCCGGCCTTGTCGTAGGGAATGGGCTGACGCTCCAGCGAACTCTCCAGGGCGGCGCGGGCTCCGTCGAGCGAGAGCTCCGGGACCGCAGGGTCCGCACCGGCGTACAGGGCGATGGTCTCGAGGGCCGTCAGCGCGCGTCGCGCATCGCCTTCGCTGGTGGCGGCCACCCAGGAAACCGCCTCGGGCGAAAGACGCAGGATTCCTCCCAGCCCACGGACCGCGTCGCGCAGGGCCTCCTGGAGGATCCGTTCCAGCGCCTGCGGGGAAAGGTTCTCGAGCCGGATGACCCGCACCCGCGAAAGCAGCGCCCGATTGAGCTCGAAGGAAGGATTTTCGGTCGTGGCTCCGATCAGGGTGAACGTGCCGTCCTCCACGTGGGGCAGGAGCGCGTCCTGCTGGCTCTTGTTGAAGCGGTGGATCTCGTCCACGAAGAGCAGCGTGCGCCGGCCGGACAACCGCCTGGACTGCTTGGCACGCTCCACCGCCTCCTTGATGTCCTTGACCCCCGACAGCACCGCGCTCAGGCTTTCAAAGTTGAAACGGGTCTGCTGGGCAATGATCCGGGCCAAGGTCGTCTTGCCGCAGCCGGGAGGTCCCCACAGCACCATAGAAGGCACCCGGTCCGTCTCGACCCAGCGACGAAGCGGCTTGCCCGGTCCCAGGACATTTTCCTGACCGAAAAAATCGTCCAGATTCCGGGGACGCATCCGGTTGGCCAGCGGTCCGGAAGGCGGCCCGGAGGTCGCCTCCTCGCTCTCGGCATGTTCAAAAAGGTCGACTGACAAGGGTACTTCCTTTGCTTTTGCCAGTGGCTTATGCTCGCGGGCACCATGGTCATAAGAAGAATCGGCTTCATCATCAAGCACCATCACGTCGAGGCCGCCCAGCTGGCAGCCGAAGTCGCCCAGTACGTCCTTTCCGAGGGGAAAACCGTGGTTTTCGCTTCGGAAAGCCGCTCCGTGGTCAAGCTGCTGGAGACCCAGCTCAAGCAGGATGGAGCACAGAAGCGCCAGGCCAAGCCCCGCGTGGAGGTGGTCGAGAAGGACCGGATGCCGAGCCGGGCCGACCTGATCGTGGTCTTCGGCGGCGACGGGACCTACCTCTCGGTGGCCCGCCTGATGCGGACCCACAGCGTGCCGGTCATGGGCGTGAACATGGGGCAGCTGGGATTCCTGACCGAAATCAAGCGCACCGAAGTGTTCGAGATGATGCAGTCGCTGCTCCGCGGCAAACCGCCCGTGATCAGCGAGAGGTCGCTCCTGGAGGTCACCCTCCGGCGCAAGAACAAGGTCATTTTCCAGGGTCCGGTCGTCAACGACGCCGTCATCTCGAAGGGCGCCATCGCCCGCATCATCGGCATCCAGATCGCCATCAACAAGCAGTACGTGAACACGGTGCGCGCGGACGGGCTGATCGTGAGCACTCCCACGGGCTCGACCGCCTACTCGTTGGCGGCGGGCGGCCCCATCCTCACCCCCGACCTGCCCGCGCTCGTGCTGGCGCCGATCTGCCCGCACAGTCTCACCCAGCGGCCACTGGTCGTGTCGGATTCGGCCGAGATCGAGCTGACCTTGACCCAGCGTCCGGGTCACGTGCTCCTGACCCTGGACGGGCAGGATGCGGTAGACCTGCGCGAGGATGACTGCGTGACCATCCGGCGCTTCAAGCGCCATTCGCTGAAACTGATCTCGACGCCTTCACGCGACTACTTCAGCCTGCTTCGCGAGAAGCTCAAGTTCGGGATGAGGGACTGACCATGCTGGAAACCCTGACCATCCGGAACGTGGCCGTCATCGATTCGGCCGAAATCCCCTTCCGGTCGGGCCTGAACATCCTTTCGGGCGAGACGGGTGCGGGCAAGTCGATCATAATCGAGGCCATCTCCCTGATCCTGGGCAGCCGCGCGAACACCGAGCTGGTGCGGGCGGGCTGCGAGGAAGCCGTGGTCCAGGGACTCTTCGACATCACAGAGATCCCGTGGCTCAGGCCCAGGCTCGAACGCCTGGGCATCGCCCTGGCCGGCAACGAGCTGCTCATCAAGCGCACCATCCGCCGCGATGGCAAGCACCGCATCTACGTGAATGGCGAGCTGGCCACGCTGACGCTGCTGCAGGAGCTTTGCGAGGGCCTGGTGGACCTGTGCGGCCAGCATGAGCACCAGTCGCTGCTCAAGCCCAATACCCAACTGGAGCTTCTGGACCGTTACGGGGGACTTTCCGAAACCACGCGCGGTTTTTCGCTGACCCACCAGCGGTTCCGCTCGCTGTCGCGGGAGCGCGAGACGCTGGTTTCGGCCGAAGCCGAGCGCGTGCGCCGCGCGGACTTCCTGCGCTTCCAGATCCAGGAGCTTCGCGACGCCGACCTGAGGGAGGGCGAAGACGTGGAGCTCCAGGCTGAAAAACAGCTGCTCCAGTCCGCTGAAGCGCGTCTCCAGGCCGCCGACGCCGTGTCCCGGTCGCTGGATGGCGACGAGGAGAGCCTGCTCGACGGCCTTCGCTCGGCAAGCCAGAAGGTCCGCCAGCTCAGCGCCCTGGACCAGGCCGTGCGCCCCGTCGAAGAAGGACTGGCGCGCGCGCTGGCCGAGCTGGAGGAAGCTTCCCTGCAGCTCGGGCGCTATGCACGTTCCATCGATCTGGATCCGGGCCGTCTGGAGCAGGTCCAGGAGCGCCTGGCTCTCCTGGCGGATCTGCGACGCAAGTACGGACCGACCCTGCGCGAGATGCTCGATCGGCTGAACCAGCTGGAGTCCGAGAACTCGGAGCTGGGCCAGCTGGAAGACCGCCTCGAAGCGCTCCAGGAGGAGCTGGACGCCACCGAGAGCCTGCTCAGGGCCCAGGCCAAGGCACTTTCACGGTCCCGCTCCCAGGTGGCCGAAGGCCTGGCGCTTTCGGTCACGGCCGAACTCAAGGACCTGAAGATGGGAGAAGCCCGCTTCCAGATCGACCTTCAGCCCAGGGCCGAGCTCGACGAATGGAACGCCACGGGAATGGACCAGATCCAGTACATCGTCCAGACCAACCGCGGCGACCAGGCGCGTCCCTTGGGCAAGGTCGCCTCCGGCGGCGAGCTTTCCAGGCTCATGCTGGCCATCCGCCGGGTGATCGCCGACCGGGGCGGAATCGGGGTCTACCTTTTCGATGAGATCGACTCGGGGATCGGAGGCCAGACCGCCTTCGAGGTGGGCAAGAAGCTGAAGAGCGTGGCCTCCTACAACCAGGTCATCTGCATCACCCACCTGCCCCAGGTGGCCAGCTTTGCCGACCACCACATGGTGGTGAAGAAGAGCACCCGGGGCGACCACACCTTGACGGAGGTGGTGGTGCTGGAGCTTCCGGAGCGCCGCGAAGAGCTGGCCCGCATGCTCGGCGGGCCCAAGCTCACCCGCAAGAGCCTGGAGAATGCGGCCGAGCTGCTGGAGATGGCGCGCTGAAGGCCTTGAGCAGGAAGGCCCAGATCAGGGCCCATTCCTTGAGCGAGTCGTAACGGCCCGAGGCTCCTCCGTGACCCGCGCCCATTTCGGTGTGCAGCAACAGGAGCCCGTCGCCCAACCCGCGGTCCCGAAGGCGGGCGCACCACTTGGCAGGTTCCCAGTAGGTGACCCTGGGATCATTGAGCCCGGCCGTGATCAACAGGTGCGGATAAACCTGGGCTGACACGTTGTCGTAGGGCGAATATGCGCGCATCGCGCGGTAGTAGTCTTCGGCCGCCGGATTGCCCCACTCGTCGTATTCGAGCGGCGTCAGCGGCAAGCTGTCATCGAGCATCGTGTTCACGACATCCACGAAGGGCACCAGGGCCACGGCCGCGCGGAAAAGCCCGGGCCGCTGGTTCAGCACCGCTCCCACCAGGAGGCCGCCGGCGCTGCCGCCCACGATGGCGATGCCTCCGGGCCTGGCCCATCCCGCGGCGATGAGGTGCTCGGCCGCGGACGCGAAATCCGTGAAGCTGTTCTGCTTCTTCAGGAACTTTCCGTCGTCGTACCAGTGGCGCCCCAGCTCCGAGCCTCCGCGGATCTGCGCGATGGCCCAGACGAAACCCCGGTCCAGGAGGCTGATCCGGGCCGAAGAGAAGGTCGGGTCGGTGGACGCCCCGTACGCTCCGTATCCGTAGAGCACGACCGGCGCGGTCCCGTCGCGCGGAGTGCCGTGCCGATATACCAGGCAGACCGGAACCTCGGTGCCATCGGGTGAGCGCGCAAAGCTGCGCTCCGAGCGGTAGAGCCCAGGATCGTACCCCGGCACCTTGCGCTCCTTGCGAAGCTGCTGCGACAGATCCTGGAACGCGCAGTCGAAGATGCGGGGCGGCCGGGTCATGGACTGGTAGGCAAACCGGAACGTCGGCGAGCGCCAGTCCCCGCCGCCCAGCGAGCTGACGTCATAGGCCGCTTCATCAAAGCGGATCGGCCGCGACTCGAAGGTCCGGGGGTCCAGGACCAGGAACCCCGAGAGCCCCTTCTCGCGAAGGGACACCACGACGCCCTGTTCGAAGCACTCCAGACCCACCAGATAGCGGCCGGAGTCGTGGGCCAGACGCTCCTTCCAGGACGAGCGCCCGGGAGCCGTCACAGGCGCCGAAAGGATCCGGAAATTCGGGCACTGGTCGACGTTGGTGAGGATCAGGAATTCCTCTCCCAGGTGATCCACCGCATACTCCACCCCTTCCCGCCGGGGCTCAACACACCGGAACTCGGCCTGGGGCTGCCGTGCCGGCAGGAACCAGGCTTCGCTCGTGATCTTGCCCGAGGAGTGGATCACCACGTACTCGCGGCTGCGGGTCGAATCCACATCCACGAAAAACCGGGGATCCGTTTCGCGGTAAACCAGCTGGTCGGCGGCGTGGGGCTCTCCCAGGCGATGCCTGAGCACGCGGTCCGGCCGATCCTGCGCATCGAGCAGGGTCACAAAAAGCGTGCGGCTGTCCAATGCCCAGGCTGCCGAGCTGGAGGTGTCCGCGATCTGCTCGGGCAAAAGCTGGCCGGTCCCGATCTCCAGGACGCGCAGCGTGTAGTGCTCGCTTCCGTCATGATCGAACGAGAAGGCCAGGTAGCGATGATCGGGGCTGATCTCGAAGACCCCCAGTTCCAGGAAGTCCTGCCCACTGGCCCAGTGATTGAGGTCCAGGATGACCTGCTCCGC
>CANFHS010000113.1 GCA_947446835.1 Bacteriovoracaceae bacterium | reverse complement strand
CTTTCAGGCGGAGCTTCACTTCCTCCGCGGTGAGGCGGACGTGCTTGTCGTAGGCGTTTCTCCCGGAAACGGGGTCCACATCCAGGCTCAGCACGTCCTCGATGTCGCCGTCCTCGATCTTTTTCAGAAGCCGCTTGAACCCGGACTGAAGGTCCAGGTCGGCGCTCGAGCTGGCCACCAGGGGCGCGATGAACTCGGTGACCTGCCAGAGCATGTCGCAGTCGTTGGCCGCGGCCCGCGGAACCGGAGCCAGGGTCAGGAGGGCGAGGATCAGGAATGGAAGATGCGGGCGCACCTCTCCAGGATGCCAAGCCGCTCCCTCTCAGCCCAGATAGGAAGGATTTGCCGGGACAGGAATCAGGGCAGGCGCCAGGTGCAGGTCACGGTCACGCACTGCCGGCGCAGCGGATCCTTGGCCACCGGGTTCACGGAGCAGACCATCTTCTCACCCCGATAGACGAGGCCTTTGGATTCGAGCTTGCAGTCCATCCCGCAGACCTCGAACGAGGTGGCCCTTCCGATCCGCGACGCCAGCTCCTGCAGCGGAGTGCAGTCCAGCAGCAGGCTCTCCTGGGGAGGCGGGGTCGAGTAGCCCTGGAGCAGGCAATCCTCGATGCACTCCGCGGCGCAGGCGCCGTTGTAGACGCCGGCCTGGATGCATTTCCGCGAACAGCGCATCTGGCAGCCCAGCTGGTACTCGTACCAGGTGCGCTCACACGCCTTGCGCCCGGGCGGGGGCAGTTTCCAGCAGTCCTTCTCGGGCGGGAGGTGCAGAAAATCCGGGGGTGCCGCTTGCAGCACTTCGGTTTCCGAAAGGTCTGCGCCCCCGGCCCACGACGCGCCAAAAAGCATCAGGCCGGTCAGGAGGGCTGCGACGCGCGGAAATGAGGAACCAGTGGAACGCATGGGAATGGGTGTTTCAGAGAAAGACCAGCCAGACTCCGTCGTTGGTCTGGCCGTTCTTGAGTCGTTCGGCCTTGTGCGGAAATCCGCCGAGCTTGAGCGCCCGCAGGGTTTCTGCCCGCACCTTTCCTGTGCCTTTGCCCGTCATGACCCGTACCTGGCTGAGTCCCTGGTCCTGGGCCTGGCGAAGGAACTTGTCCAGTGCCGGCCAGACGTCTTCGACTTTGTGACCGTGCAGGTCAAGCAGGTCCTTTGCCATTCCTCCATAATTTTGCCATGCTTTGCAGGCAATGACCACCGCGCTGCCTCAGGCACTTCCTGAAGGGTTTTGGAACGAATTGCAGACGCTCTTCGGACCCGCTTTCTTGAGCCGAGAGCCGGACGATCTGAAGGTGTACGGGCAGGACTGGAGCGGAATCCTGGAGCCCGCCCCCTGTGCGGTGGCTTTTCCCCGCTCCACCGACGAGGTGGCGCGCCTGCTGGAGTTATGCAGCCGCAACCGGCTGGCGGTGGTGCCCTCGGGGGGCCGGACCGGGCTTTCGGGGGGGGCCTGCGCGGCCCAGGGCGAGCTGGTGCTGAGCCTGACGCGCATGAACCGGCTCGAGCCCCTCGACCTGGCCGCGCGCACGGTGCGCGTGCAGGCCGGAGCCGTGACCGAAGCGGTGCACCAGCACTGCGCGCCGGCGGGTCTGACCTGGCCGGTCGATTTCGCCTCCAAGGGTTCAAGCACGGTGGGCGGTAATCTTTCGACCAATGCCGGCGGCGTGCGGGTGCTTCGTTACGGCAATACCCGGAACTGGGTGCAGTCGGTCGAGCTGGTGACCCCGCAGGGCCAGGTGCTGGAGCTGAACGGCGAGCTGGAGAAGAACAACACGGGCTTCGACCTGCGCCAGCTGGTGATCGGGGCCGAGGGAACCCTGGGCGTGATCACCGCCGCCACGCTCAAGCTGGCGCCGCTTCCCCGGTCCGCGGATGTGCTTTTCTTCGCGCTCTCCGACATGGAGGCCGTGATCCGGCTTTTCACCTTTGCCAGGCAGGCGCCTTTCGCGCTTTCGGCGTTCGAGACCTTGAGCCGTGCCTGCTACCTGAAGTCGACCGCTTTCCACGGCAAGACTCCGCCTGTCGCGCCCCACGGCGCGCTGGTGCTGATGGAGGTGGAGGATGCCGACCGGGACCGCGAGGCCCTGGAGTCGTGGCTGCAGCAGGCCTTCGATCAGGGCCTGGTCCAGGATGGCGTGCTGGCCCAGTCGCCCCGGGAGGCGCGTGACCTGTGGCAGATCCGCGAGGGCGTGGCCGAGGCCATCCTGCACGGAGGGCTGGTGCATCAGCACGATGTGTCGGTGCCCGTGTCCAGGCTTCCCGAGTTTTCGGCCCGCATCGAGGCCCAGTACGCGCGCGATTATCCGGAGTTCGAGGTCTTCATCTTCGGGCACATCGGTGACGGCAACCTGCACATCTTCATTCGCAGCCCCGAGGGCCTCCCCAAGGAGGAGTTCCTGGCCCGCTGCAAGGCTTCGGATGCGCAGCTCTTTTCCTTCGTGCGCGATTTCCGGGGCAGCGTTTCGGCCGAACACGGCATCGGACTTCTGAAGAAGGCTGCTCTGCCTTATTCTCGTCCCGAGTTCGAGATCGCCCTGATGAGAGGCATCAAGCAGGCCTTCGATCCCTGGGGCCTGATGAACCCGGGCAAGATGCTCTGAGGCCCAGGCGCTAGACCCCGTTGGTCGTGTTGAACAGGTTCTTTTCCTGGTCGATGACCCAGCGGTCCGACGTCCCGGTTCCCAGACTGGGTTCGCCCGAGATATTACCGTAGGCCTCGATGGTGAACCCCGTCTGCCCGATCACCGACTGCGTCAGCACCGAGCCGGTGGTGAGGGGGCCGCCCAGGGCCGCCGTGCTGTCGTAATAGGCGTGGTTCACGGTGGCCGTGGTGCCGCAGCTGTCGGTGATACTGCCGTCGCTGGTGAAGGTGTAGCCGCCGCAGTGGCTCTGGCTCTGGGAGGGGCCGCAGCTGCCGGTGGTGGTCAGGCCTTGCTGGAAGCCGATGGTGTAGTAGCGCCGGGCCCCTGTTTCCACCTCGAAGCCGATCTCGGCCAGGCAGAAGGTGTAGGTGCCATTGGCCGCGAAGAAGGCCTGCTCGGCATCGTAGGCGGCCGCCAGCATGATCTTGGCTTCGCTCTGGCGGCTGCGCGACTGGTATTTCTGGTAGTTCGGGATGGCCACGGCGGCCAGGATCCCGATGATGGCAACCACCACCATCAGCTCCACGAGGGTGAAACCGGAGTTGCGGGGCAACCGGGCCTGCGAGCTGCTGGGGGGGTGCATGAATCTAGTTTAACTGTAGAAACAGGGCTTTACCAGTGCTCCTTCAGTGCTCCTCAAGGACAGTCCATCAGGTGCACCAGGCGTGCCCCGAAGTAGGTCCCGGCCTTCTCGAATTCCCAGGGCGGATACGGAAAGAACCGCGCTTCCGCGCATTTGCCGGGCTCCGCCACGGCCCACTGGCGGTCTTCGCTGCTGGCGGTATGAATCACGGAATGCTCGTCCCGGATGGCCACCGCGAAGGAGAAAAGGGCGTTGGGGTTGGCCGGGCTTCCGCCCACCACAATGGCCTCGGGCGGGCTGACCCGCTCCACCTTCAGGATCTTGCCCTTCACCGTCCGGGCAAAGATGTAGCTGTACCACCGGATGCAGACGTAGCTTGCCGCGATCGCCACGAGGACCAGCAGCACCAGCACCAGTTTCTTCTTCATGGCCCGAACCTACCGCCGAGCCGGGAGGCGGGCAAGGCGCATGGCGCAGGGCGCCCCTTTCTGGCAGGGTAGGGGGCGTGATGGCTAGGAACGCGGCCCTGCCGCTGGCACTCGATCAGGAACAGGTGGTGCGGGTCCTCCAGGAACGCCGCCGCGGCCTGGTGCGTGCGCTGGACGAGCTCGGGGCAAGGCTGAGGAAGTTCGAGCAGCAGGAGCGGCAGGAGTTCGAACAGTGGGCTGAGCGCGAATTCGGGCACCAGCAGTCCCAGCTTCGCGAGGGCTACTCGGACCTGCAGCGCCTGCGCCATCTGCTGCAGGATGCGGAGCACCGCATGGAACGCGAGGGCCTGAGCGGACGGCAGGCCCTGGAGCAGGCCGAGGCGGGCCAGGCATCGGGACGGGCCTCGACCCTGGAGGATGAACTGGAACAGCAGGCGCGGCGCAAGGCCGCGCGGCGGGAGAAGCGCCAGGCGCGGCAGGAGTCGCGCGCTGCCGTGCACGCGCCGCAGCCGGAGGCCGTTCCTGCCGGCGCGAGCGAGGTCAAGACGCTTTACCGGGCCCTGGCCCGTGCGCTTCATCCGGACTCGGTGGGAGACGGAGATCCGCGTGCCCGCGAGCTCTGGATCGAAGCCCAGAAGGCCTACGAGCTGCGCGACGCCTCCCGGCTGCGCTCATTGTTGCTGCTGCTGAGCCGGGAAGAAGGCCCAGCCGGGCCGGAAGCCCCGGCGACTCCAGCACGGGCGCGGCCCCGGGGAGCGTCGCGCGCGCTCGAGTTGAACCGCGAGATCCGCTCGCTGGAGCGCGCGCTGGTGCGTTTGCGGCGCGAGCTGGCCGAGGCCACGGCGCATCCGGCCTGGGGCTTCCTGGAGGCCGGCGGACGCAAGCGGGCGCGCAAGCGCCTGGCAGGGCTGCTGGAGCTTGAGCTGGCGCGGCTCGAGGAAGCGCGTCAGGCGCTGGAGCAGATCCGCGATGACCTCAGAGCTTCGCGTGCTCGGCCGCGGCGCGGATCTGGGCGGCGTCCGGGGTGAGTCCGGTGGCCAGCTCGAACTGGGCCACGGCCTGTGCCACGACCAGCTCCAGGCCCGAGATGGCCTGAAGCCCCGCGGCCCGCGCGCGGCGGATCAGGGTGGTCTTGGGAGGCGACGCCACGGCGTCCATCACCGTCTGCGCCCGGGACAGCCAGTCCTCGTCAAAGGGCACGCGCTCCTCGGAGTCCGGACGCATGCCGATGGGCGTGGCGTTGATCAGGAACAGGGGGGTGGGAGGGCGGCCCCCTTCGGGCCAGCCCATCGAGATCGCGTCCAGCTGGGCCGTGGTCGCGCAGCCGAAGCGTTTGGCCAGCGCCGGTCCGGTCCGGGGGTTGCGTGCCACGAGGGTGATGTCCTGGAATCCGTGCGCCTTGAGCGCGTACAGGATGGCGCGGGCCATGCCGCCGCTGCCCAGCACCACGCAGGGCAAGGAAGGGTCGACCGGATGGCCCTCGCCCAGTGGGTTGTGGCCCTTGAGCAGGGCAGCCACCGCCAGCACATCCGTGTTGTAGCCTTTGAGGCGTCCATCGGTGAGGACTACCGTGTTCACCGCGCCGACCTCGCGGGCCAGCGGGTGGAGCTCATCCACGAGCTCCAACACGGTCTCCTTGAACGGCATCGAGATGGCGGCCGAGCGGATGCCCAGCGCGCGCATGCCGCGGAGGGCGCCTTCGATGTCCTGGACCGCGAACCCCTTGTAGATGAAGTCCAGGCCCAGCGCCTGGTACAGGTGGTTGTGGAAGCGGGTGCCGAAGGGGCTGGGTCGCGCGGAAAGCGAGACACAAAGCCGGGTGGCCGGGCTCAACGCACGGGCCACGGGCTGGCTCATTCGCCCGCCGCGAGGCTTGCGGCCTTCTGGGCCTGCTCCTCACCCAGCGAGCCCGAAGGCGCCAGCGTGAGCAGCTCCAGCAGCTCCTTGCGGGAGAACGACTTGAGGCCAGCGCCGGATTCCTCGATGAGCGCGTCCGACAGCGCCACCTTGGATTCCAGGATGCGTGCGATACGGTCCTCGACGGTGCCGGGGATCTGCAGCTTGAACACCTGCACGCCCCGGGTCTGGCCGAAGCGGTGCAAGCGGTCGGTGGCCTGGTTCTCGCGCGCCGGGTTCCACCAGCGGTCGAAGTGCACGCAGACCGAAGCCGAAGTCAGGTCGATGCCCAGGCCGCCGGCCAGCAGCGAGCAGACAAAGACCCGGCAGTTGGGATCGCGGGCAAAGCGGTCCAGCCGGACTCCGCGGTCCTGGGTGTCGCCGCGCAGCTCGGTGTAGCCCACGCCGCGCTCCAGCAGCCACTTGCCGATCAGGTCCATCATGCCCAGGTACTGGGTGAAGACCACGACCTTCAGGTTCGAGCCCAGTGCCTCGTCCAGCAGCTCTTCGAAAGCTTCCCATTTGCCGCTCAGGGACGGGTCCAGTTCCGAAGCGCCGCCCGGGCCGCGAGCCGAAGCCACCGCCGGCAGTCCCGGATGGTCGCAGATCTGCTTCAGGCGCGTCAGCATGGCCAGGATGTGCGCGTAGTTGACCTTGCCGCCGGCTTCGAGCGCCTGCCGGGCCTGGGCCACGTCGTCGCTTCCGAGCCAGGCCGAGTACTCGCGCCGCTGGAGCTGCGTCATCTCGCACTCCACCACCTGCTCGATCTTCTCGGGCAGGTCCTTCAGCACGGACGATTTGGTCCGGCGTAGCAGGAACGGCTGGACCAGGCGCTTCAGCACGTTGATGTTCATGCCCACGCCGCCCGTGTCGCGCGAGGGCGCGTAGAGGCGCTTGAACCGCTGCAGGGAACCCAGATAGCCCGGAATGAGGAAGTCCATCAGGGCCCACAGGTCCGTGGCGTGGTTTTCGACCGGAGTGCCGGTCATGGCAATGCGGTAGCGGCCCTTGAGCGAGCGGGCCGTGGTCGACACCAGGGTGGTCGCGTTCTTGATGGCCTGTGCCTCGTCCAGGACGATGCAATGCCATTCCTTGTCGCGGAGGGCGGCTTCACGCGACAGGATACCGTAGGTCGTCAGCACGAGCTGCACGTCCTTCGTGGGCAGCTTGCGACCCGCGCCGTGGAACACGGTCCAGGTCAGGCCGGTGTCGTACTTCTCGAGCTTCTGTTTCCAGGCGGCCACGACGGACGAGGGCGCCACCACCAGGGTGGGAGCCATCTTCGCGGCCGTCTTTCCGCCATAGAGCGAGGTCAGGAAAGCCAGCACCTGGTGGGTCTTGCCCAGACCCATGTCATCGGCCAGGAGTGCCGAAAGGCCGCGGTGGTAGAGGCTCCACAGCCATTTCAGGCCGTCAGTCTGGTAGGGGCGCAGGTCGAAGCCGAAGTCGACCTTGGGCATCGCGGGCAGGCGCTTGCGCTCGAAGGTCTTCTTCCATTCCTGGAAATCGCCCCAGGTGGGGTCGACCACGAAGTCCTCGACCCCGAGCTCGAGCGACAGCCGGTAGGCCGCCAGCGGATGCAGCGGGTTTTCGCCGGTATCCTCGATCGTGCCGAAGCCGGTCGGCGCGACCTCGGTCTGCTCCTCGGTCTGCTCTTCGCCCGCGGTGCGGACCTTGGGACGCGCGTACTGGTTGAGCTTCGAGAAGGGAACCTCGAACCGGTACAGGCGATCGCCCAGCCAGACGAAGCTGTTGGAAAGGCGCCCGATGCTGGCCAGCTGGCGCAGCTCCTCGGAGCCCACGCGCACTTCGCCCGCCGAGAATTCGTAGGTCAGGGTGCGGTTCTCGCCGTCCGAGGCACCGATCTGGAGCTTGCTGAGCTTCAGGAGTTCCGTGTCGACCGGAAGGTCGACCTGCGGATCGAACACGAAGCGGTCGCGACCCGGATCGAGCAGCATCTTGCCCAGCTGTTCCAGCGCCTGCGCCCCCCGGTAGAAGATGCGGTCGCGTTCCAGGCGCTGGATGTAGGCGGTCTGCACGTCCAGCGTTTCGGAAGGCAGCGCCACGCGCAGGGTGAAGCCGCGCGCGGTCTTCCAGAACCCGGCCTTGGGCGTGGGGGTCAGGTAGGTCAGCGTGATGATCTCGATCTTGCCG
>CANFHS010000112.1 GCA_947446835.1 Bacteriovoracaceae bacterium | reverse complement strand
TGGACCGCGCGTCCCAGTACGAGAACCTGACCCTGTCGGCCGGTATCGACGTGATCCGCGCCATGCGCGCGACCGAGATCATCCCGCCTGACCAACGCACCGTGCACTCGGGCCGCTTTCCCGACCCGACCCTGCTCTCGGATCGGGGTCTGCCCCGCCCCCTCGTCACGCACTGGGACGGAGGCGGATCGCCCGACGACCTCCTGGAGATCGGGCGGAAGATTCCCCAGAACCTGGAACACAAGCTCCGCGACGCCACCGAAGAGTTCCAGAAGCTGCTGGAACCCAAGGCCAAGCGCAAGAAACCGAAGTACCGCCTTCCGATCAACGAGTAGGGCGAAAGCCCACGGCGCGACGACTCAGGCCGCGCCGGAGCGCAGCCGGGCAATGCGGTCTTCGAGCGGCGGATGCGTCGAGAACAGGGCAAACACCCCACGCGGACGGCTCGAGATCTTCAGCGCCGCCACCGAGGCCTGCTCCTGCGGATCGACCCCTTCGAGGGTCCGCTGCAGGGTTTCGAGAGCATGGATCATGCTGGAGCGGCCCGCCAGGCGCGCGCCGCCCGCGTCCGCGCGGTACTCGCGCCAACGGGAGAACGAGGCCACCACCATCGAGCCCAGGATCATGAACAGCATTTCCAGGACAAAGGTGACCAGGCTGAACACCATCGGGTTGACTGAATTGCCGCGTTCTTCACGATCGCCGCGAAGCGCCTGCGCCAGGGCAAAAGCGATGACCCGCGACAGGAACATCACGAAGGCGTTCACCACGCCCTGGATGAGGGTCATGGTCACCATGTCGCCGTTGCCGATGTGCGAAATTTCGTGCGCCAGCACTCCGTTCCGGGCTTCGCGGTCCATGCGGAAGAGCAGACCGGACGAGACGGCCACCAGCGAGCGGTTCCGCGTGGGACCCGTGGCGAAAGCATTCACATCGTCGCTGTCATAGACACCGACTTCGGGCATGGTCGAAAGCCCTGCCGCGCGGCTCAGCTGGTAGACGGTCTGCAGCAGCTCCTGCTGATCGCCGTCCCGGGTCTGCGGATCGATGAGGCGAACCCCCATCATCCATTTGGCCATGATGCGCGACAGCAGCAGCGAGATGAACGCGCCGCCCATGCCCCAGACCAGGCAGAAAGCCAGGAGCTGCTCGTAGTCCAGACCGTACCGGGTCAGGTAGGGCCGAACCCCGAGAAGGTTCAGCACCAGCGAGATGGTCAGGACGACCACGGTGTTCAGCAGAAGAAACAGGAAGATCCTTTTGAACCAAGCCATAAGCCCAATGTGGTCACGAACTGGCGGCACGTCAAGTGCGCGTGCGGCCCGGCAGGTCGCTTTTTTCGGCCCAGATTAAGAGGTTTTAATCTCGGCCCGAAGCGGATCCTCGGGCCAGGCGTGGCGCGGGTAGCGGCGACCCAGTTCGCGCCTCAGCTCGGGATAAATGCGCTTCCAGAACCCTTCCAGATCGCTGGTGACCTGCACGGCCCGGTAATTGGGGGCCAGCAGGTGCAAGGTCAGGGGCAGGCGCCCATCCAGCACGGAGGGACCCTTTTGCATGCCGAAAAAATCCTGCAGACGACTCTCGATCCAGGGCGGCTGCTGGGTTTCGTAATGGATCCGGACCTTCCGGCCCCGGCCCAAGGTCACTGAGGCCGGAGCCAATCGCTCCAGCAGACGCACGCGGTCGCTTTCCAGGCCTGCCAGGACCGCCTCGCCCAGATCCTGGGAGCGAACGTCCTCGAGGCGCGTGTGGCCGTAGCACAGGCCCAGCAGCGCCTGCTCCAGCTCGGCGCCCGCCAAGGGCCCCAGTCCGCTCTCGGGTGCCTGGGTGGCCACGAAAGCCAGGCGCTTCTGCAGCTCCTGGAAGCTTTCCTGCCCTGCCAGGTAGACCGCGTCGGCGATCAGCGCGCGCGCCAGCAGGCGTGCCGCCTTTTCGGGGTCCGTGACGGGCCCGCGCGACTCGCTCAGCACCAGGTTGCCATACCGGAGGCGGGACACTTCCTCGAGCCGACCCTGGCCTCCGCCAAACACGGGTTGCGAGTCCTCTTCCAGGCAACCGGGCTCCAGGTCCAGCAGCCAGTCGGCTTCGATGGGGCAAACCGTATTGACGCGGGCCGTGCCCCGCAGGTCGCGCGCCCCCTGGCGCTCCTCGATCTCGACGGCCACGAAAAACTCCTGCGAAGCCGCCTGGTGCTCGGCCTGTTCCCAAAGCGCCGACCCGCCCGACGACAGCACCAGCTCCTTGCCGCGCCGCTTGCCGACGCGGTCCGGGAAGCCGGCCAGCACCGCGCGCGCCAAGGCCCGGGAAACGCCCTCGGCATCGGCCGCAGGCGGAACCGGGGCGGCGGCCTCGGAGCGCAGCGCGCGGTCCAGCCGCTCCCGCAGACGCGCGGCGCTGCGCTCGCGCAGCAGCAGCGCGCCCGAACGCCGCAGCGTCTCGAGCAGCTCCGCGCCCAGATCGGCGCCTTCGGATAGCAGCGCCGCCAGGTCCAGCCCGGCCGCTCTCACGCCGCGGGCTTCGGCCTCGACCAGCAGCCGCCCCACGCGCGGGTGCACGGGCAGTCGCACCAGCTGGCGGCCCACGGCCGAAAGCACGCGCTGGCCCGCGGTTGCGGCCGCGCTCCAGGCCCCCAGCCAGTGCAGCAGCCGGTCGGCGTTTTCGATCTGCGTGGCTCCCGGCGAGTCCAGCCACTCGAAGTCGGCAAAGCGCTTCACTCCCAGCGTGGCCAGCTCCAGCAGGCTTTGCGAAAGGTCCGCACGCAGCACTTCGGGCGTATCGAAAGGCGCGCGGGCCTCGAACTCGCCCTTCGAGTACAGCCGGTAGCAAACCCCGGGCGCGGTTCGACCGGCACGCCCCGCGCGCTGGATGGCCGAGGCGCGGCTGATGGCCCGGGTCTTGAGGACGGGAAGCCCGGACCAGCCCGACCACGAGGCCTGCCGGTGCAGGCCGCTGTCGATGACGGTCCGGACGTTGGGCAGCGTGATGGAGGTCTCGGCCACGTTCGTGGCCAGGATGACCTTGCGGGGACCTTCGTTCGAAAGCGCGCGCTCCTGTTCTTCCTTCGAGAGCTCGCCATGCAGAGGCAGGCACAGCAGCTGGCGCGGATCCACCTCGGCTTCGATGCGCTCCTGGCAGCGGCGGATTTCACCCATGCCCGGCAGGAACACCAGCACATCGCCTTCGGCGTCCAGCACCCGTCTCACCGCGTCCCGCACCCGCAGGTCCAGGTCGCGCACATTGCCCAGCACCCCGGTGCCGGGCTGCCCCGACACCCCGGCCTGCCCCAGGTACTCGGTGCGGACCTCGAACGTGCGCCCCGGAACTCTCAGCACCGGAGCGCCGCCCAGGTACCGGGCCAGCGACTCCGTTTCGAGCGTGGCCGACATGACCAGGATGCGCAGCTCGGGGCGCTGCTCGCGCTGCAGGCGCCTCACCACGGCCAGCGCCAGGTCGGCCTGCAGGTGCCGCTCATGGAACTCGTCCAGGATGACCGTGCCGACGGACTTCAGCGTCGGATCGTCGACCAGCCTCCGCATCAGCATTCCCTCGGTCAGAAACCTCAGGCGCGTGCGGGGACTCGTCACGTTCTCGAAACGGAACTGGTAGCCCACCGTCTGGCCCACGCGCTCGCCGCGCTCGAAGGCCACGCGTTCGGCCGAAAGCTTGGCGGCCAGGCGCCGCGGCTCCAGCACCAGGACTTCGGGCGCCTGCTCCAGCCCGCCATGGGTCCGGGCCAGCTGCTCCAGCAAGGCCGCGGGCACCCGGGTGGTCTTGCCCGCCCCGGGCTCGGCCTGGAGGACCAGGGCGCGGGCCCGGTCCAGCTCTGCCACGATCTGCGGCAGGTGCTCATCAATGGGGAGCCGAACGTGCTTCACGGATTCCGTCTGCTTCACCGCTTCCGTCCTTGCCCCTCACCCTAGCTCATTTCCACGGGTCCGGCACCTGCGAGGGCGCCGGACCCCGGGAATCGGCAAAGCTCAGTGCTTGGCTTTTTTGGCGTAGACGGCGGCGCGGGGATGGAAGCCCGTGCGGACGATGCGCTCTTCGACCTGCGAAGCGTCCACCGCGAACACCTGGGTGTTCACCGAAGGAATTTCCTTCAGGCCGTTGTTGACCTTGCCATCGAACTTGACCGGCTTGTTCTGCGCCAGCGACACGGCCGTTTCAGCCGCGCGACGGGCCATCTCCTCGATGGAGATCTGCACCTCGAACTGCTGCTTGCCCGCCACGATGTTCTGGATGGCGGCCAGGTCGGCGTCCGCGCCGGCCACGAACACCTTGCCGGCCAGCTTCTGCTCTTCCAGGGCCTGGACCGCACCGTGGGCCATGCCGCTGTTGTTGGCGATGATGGCCTGGATGTCGTTCTTGTGCTGGGTCAGCACGTTCTCGGTGGTCTCCATGGCCAGCTTGGGCGACCAGCCCGCGTGGTACTGCTTGAGCACGATCTTCACGCCGGGGGCCTTGGACAGCACGCTCATGACGCCCGCGGTACGCGCCTCGGCCACCGAGTGACCGGCCTGGCCCATCAGGATCACGTAGTTGCCCTTGCCTTTGGTGGCTTTCAGGGCCGCCTCGGCCTGGAGTGCGCCCACCTTCATGCTGTCTTCGGTGATGTAGGCGTCGATGTCGGAGTTCTTGATGAGGCGGTCATACGCCACCACCTTGACCTGGTCGCGCTTGGCCTGCTTGACGAACGAGCTGGCGGTGTCGCCGTTCACCGACTGGATGACCAGCACGTCGACGCCCTTGGAAAGCAGGTTGTCGACTTCGGCAGCCTGGGTCTGCTCGCTGTTGTTGCACGAGGCGAAGAGCACTTCGGCGCCCAGCTTCTTGGCGGTCTCCTCGAAGATGCGCTTGTCGCGCTGGTAACGCTCTTCCTGCATCGTGCTCAGGATGAAGCCCACGCGGGGAGCCTTGGCCTGGGCCGGGACGGCCGCCAAGGACGTGATCAGACCCACACACACTGAAACGAATTTGAACATTTTCATGCCCCTTGAGTACTGAGGCGTCCGGTGGGTGTCAATTCCGCGAACCCGAGCCACCCGATTTGCGCGTGCTTTCAGGCAACGCACCGCAATAAATGAAAAACCCCAGTACTCCATCGGAGCACCGGGGTCGATTCATTCAATCACTCCTGAGAAGACTCTCAGTGAGCGGTGGCAGGGTCCTTGGCGGCAGCCTTGGCGCCTTCCACTTCAGTGCTGATGCGCATTCCGTAGAACGAGCGCCACACGAAGAAGAGACCGATAGCCAGGAACACCACGCCGAAGAGGAAGGCCTGGGCCTGGGCGGCCGCGGCGATCTCGACGGCCAGGAGGCCGAAGAGCGTGGTGAACTTGATGATCGGGTTCAGGGCCACCGACGAGGTGTCCTTGAAGGGGTCGCCCACGGTGTCACCGACGACGGTGGCAGCGTGCAGCGGGGTTCCCTTCTCGCGGAGGTCGACTTCGACCAGCTTCTTGGCATTGTCCCAGGCGCCGCCGGCGTTGGCCATGAACATGGCCTGGAACAGACCGAAGGCAGCGATCGAGATCAGGTAGGCCGCGAAGAACGTCGCATCGAAGCAGGCGAATGCCAGCGTGAACGAGAAGATCACGCCGAAGATGTTGATCATGCCCTTCTGCGCGTACTGGGTGCAGATCTGGACGACCTTCTTCGAGTCTTCGACCGAAGCCTTGGTGGCGCCGGAGTCGAGGCGGATGTTCTTCTTGATGAACTCCACCGCGCGGTAGGCACCCGTGGTCACAGCCTGCGTCGAAGCGCCGGTGAACCAGTAGATGACCGAGCCGCCCGTGATGAGGCCCAGCAGGACGCGGGGATCCATCAGGTCGAGCTTGATGTTCATCAGGAGGATGATCGAGAAGATCATCGTGGTCGCGCCGATGACGGCGGTCCCGATGAGCACCGGCTTTGCCGTTGCCTTGAAGGTGTTGCCGGCCGAGTCGTTTTCCTCGAGGTAGAGCTTACCCTTGTGGAAATCCGGCTTGAAGCCGAGCTGCTTTTCGATTTCGCCAGCGGCGCCCGGAAGCGTCTCGATGGTCGAGAGCTCGAACACCGACTGGGCGTTGTCGGTCACCGGACCGTAGCTGTCCACGGCGATGGTGACCGGGCCCATGCCCAGGAAGCCGAAGGCCACGAGACCGAAGGCGAACACGGCCGGGAAGACCATGAATGCATCCAGACCCATGTGGCTGACCAGGGACGCGACGGCCATCAGGCCGACCATGACCATGCCCTTCCAGAAGGCCGAGAAGTTGCCCGCCACGAGACCCGAAAGGATCGTGAGCGAGGCACCGCCCTCACGCGAAGCCGAGACGATCTCGGCAACGTGCTTGGACTTGGAAGAGGTGAAGATCTTGGTCATCTCGGGGATCAGGGCGGCGGCAACGGTGCCGCAGCTGATGATCGTGGAGAGCTTCCACCAGAGGCCTTCGCCCAGGTCGGCGATCAGGACGTTCGACACGGCGTAGGTCACGATGATCGAGACGATCGAGGTGATCCAAACCAGCGAGGTCAACGGGGATTCGAAGTCGAAGTGGTCCTCGTTGGCGAACCGGGCCTTGGCGATGGCGCCGTTGATCCAGTACGAGACGATCGAGGTGACGATCATCAGCACGCGCATGGCAAAGATCCACACGATGAGCTTGGCCTGGAGCTCCACGCCGTTCGGCAGCATGGCCAGCTTGCCGTCAGCGCCCATCTGGTGGCCGGCGGCCAGCGCGATGAAGCTGATCAGGGCCACGCCCGTCACGCCGTAGGTTTCGAAGCCGTCCGCGGTCGGACCCACCGAGTCACCGGCGTTGTCGCCGGTGCAGTCGGCGATGACGCCGGGGTTACGGGCATCGTCTTCCTTGATGTTGAAGACGATCTTCATCAGGTCCGAGCCGATGTCGGCGATCTTGGTGAAGATGCCGCCGCAGATGCGCAGGGCCGATGCGCCCAGCGACTCGCCGATGGCGAAGCCGATGAAGCAGGCACCCTGGGCCTCTTTCGGGATGAAAAGCAGGATGGCGATCATCATCGCCAGTTCCACGCAGATCAGCAGCACGCCGATCGACATGCCCGAACGCAGCGGGATGTCCATCACGCCGTAGGGCTTCTTCTGGAGCGAAGCATAGGCCGTGCGGCTGTTGGCGTAGGTGTTGATGCGGATACCGAACCAGGCCACCCCGAACGAGCCGAGGATACCCAGCACCGAGAACGCCAGGATCATCAGCACGCGGGCCGATTCCATGTGTTCCAGGGCACCGAAGTAATAAACGATGCAGGCGCCGATGAAGATCTCCAGGACCAGCAGGAACTTGCCCTGGGTGATCATGTAGGTCTTGCAGGTTTCATAGATCAGCGCCGAGATGTCGAGCAGCGCCTTGTGGGCGGGCAGGTTCTTGATGCGCATGAACTCGACCAGGCCGAAACCCATGCCGAGCAGCGAAATCACCAGGCCCCAGCCCAGGATGGTGGTGCCCGAGAGGCCGCCACCGACGTTGAACATCACACCCAGGTCGGGGATCTTGAGATCCGCTTCGCTGGCCATGGCCATCATGGGCAGAGCCATGACAACCGCACTGGCTCCGAGGAGCCGCTTCAGAAAATGGGTCATGAGAGAGTGTCCCTTGAAATTTCCGTGGTTGGAAAGTTGAGTGCCTAGGTCTTAAAGGCACCCCAATCCAATGTCAAAGCGTTTGATGCGGACGCACCGGCTGCCGCAGGACCACCCCCAGCACGGATGCCCCAAGAGTGAAGCCCAG
>CANFHS010000111.1 GCA_947446835.1 Bacteriovoracaceae bacterium | reverse complement strand
GGCCGAGGAAATGGAATTGGGCAGGGTGATGGCCAGGTCCCAGGGACCCCGGGAGCGGAGTTCGCGGGCGCAGGCCTCGATCACGCCCAGCTTCTCGCCGAAGGTGTCCGTTCCCGCCCGGGGCAGGACCACGACTTCGTCCACCAGGTGACGGAACTGGATGTCCTGCACCCACTGGACGCAAACGGCCGTGATCCGGGCCCGCGGGTATGCCCGGCGCAGAAAATGAAAGAAGGGATATGCAAGGACCTGGTCACCGATCCAGTTCGGCGACCTGACCAGAATCGATTGGATCTGCCTCATTTTGGCGACGTTCCCGGTATCACGTTCTTCAGGGTGGCCACCACCGTGCCGACTCGCACCTGTGCCTCGAGACGAAGGATCAGCCGACGGTCATCATCGGTCAGCCAGATGGAACTGTCACCTTTCTTCTGCAAGGCCCCCTGAAACTGGGTTTCCGGCCGGAGAACGATGGCCGGCACCTTGCCCATGGGGGAATCCACCACCTCGCGCCGAAGGACTGTCACCCGGGCATTCCAGGTCTTTCCTTCCGAAATGACGGGAAATTCCACCTGCTCGCCTGTCCGGAGCGGCAAGGTCCTCAGGTAATAAAGGGCGGAAAGGCTGTCCTGCGAGAGCGGAACCATGGGGAAAAAATCCCGGGTCTCCACCGACCCCTTGGATTCGTGGTTCAGGCGGTTCCAGTAGAAGCTTTGGCCCTTTTCCGAGTCATTCAGCTCCAGCGCGTCGCGGGTCTGCTTGGACTCGTCCAGGTTCAGGTGAAACCGGTGCGAAAAGAGCCCCTCGAAGTCGAAGAACGATTCGAGGGTGTCCTCCAGGCGGTAAAACAGGCTGAAGATCCTTCCGCTCCGGGCCAAGGCACGGACATGGTAAACTTTTCGCCCCCCCAGGAACTTGTACGGAAGCACCTCCAGGTCCGCGTCTCCCGCGGCCATTCCCAGGTAGGTCACCGAGAAACTGAGCCGCTCTCCCGGCCAGATGGGATCATGGACCGGCCTGCGGTTGGGATAGGACGGCTGCGCGGCCACCGGCTGCCCCCGGGGGGATTCAGGCGAACGGTATTCCTCCGGGTCCGAAAAAGCCGCCTTCTTGGATCGCGGGCCACGCTTGGCGACCCGGGGAGCCGCCTTCGGCGAATCCGCGGCGGATCCGGGGGGCTGGGCCTCCTGGACCTCGAACTTCCGCTGAAGCTCATGGGGCAGCTCCTGCGGCAAGGCTGCGGCAGGCTCGATCGGCTTCACGCGCCCCCCGGCGCAAGCCGAGAGGCTCAGAAGCGCAAAGCCCCAGTAAAAGCCCCTTGGCACAGCCATGAAGGGACTCTAGGCAATTGACCCGGGAAAGTCGAGGCGACCCCCCTCAGGCGCGCGGACGACCGCTTTCCCACTCGCCGGGACGCAGCGGTGACAGGTCGCCCTTGAAACGCTTGTGCGTCCAAAGCCACTGCCCCGGGTGCGACCGGACATGGCCTTCCAGGACCTTCGCGTAGTTGGCGGTATTGAGGGCCAACTCACGGTGCGGATCCGTGTCATCGCACCAGGGCACCGCGGGAAGGATTTCGACCCTCACGCGCCCATCCGGCAATCGATGATTGACCACCGGAACCACAGGCGCGCCAGTCCTCTTGGCGATCGTGGCCAAAGCGAGGTTCGTACCGACGCAAACTCCCATGAAAGGAACGCGCACCCCGACCGGCGGACCCGCGTACTGGTCCAGCACCATCCCGACCGTGCCACCCGACTTCAGGTGCCGCAGCACCTCGCGCAAGGTCCTGGGCTCGTAGGTTCCCCGGACTCCCGCCCGGGCGCGCCCCTGCTCCACCGCGCGATGCAGCCACTCCGGCTTGAGGTGCTTGGTCACGAGCATGAGGTCGATGCCATCGCGCGCTCCGGCTGCGGCCATCAGCTCCCAGTTGCCGACGTGACTCGACAGGAAAAGAACCCCCCGGCCCGCGTCGCGCGCGGCGCTCCAGTTGGCCAGGCCGGTCAATTCGACGTGCCGCCGGACATACCTGCGGAAAAACCCGAAGAGTAGGAAGATTTCCAGGAACAACCGCCCCAGATGACGGTAGGCGTCTCCCGACAGCTGTCGCCTTTGCCCCGCCAGGGCGTCTCCCGGAAAAGCGATCTCCAGGTTCCCTTCGACCACCTTGCGCCGAAACCCGATTCCACGAAGCAAGCCACCCAGGGCACTGCCCTGGATTGCCAATACCCTCGGCGGCAGAAGGGAAAGGAAGCCTGCCTTGAGTTGGATCAGGATCAGCAGGATTCGCCCCATACCTTGGCCCTCCACTGTGACTCCCCTTCGACCCACTCCAGCTCGGGCTCGAACACCCGGACCTCGTCCCTGCCCTCGATCGGCAAGGTACGCCACTTGACCCAATCCTTGCCCGACATCGCCACCCCGGCCCGGGCTTCGTGCGCTTGCCGCTGGATTTCCAAGGCCTCCTCCCGCCCGAAGCGGAAGTGATCCGGAAACACCGAATGATGAACCACGTCGAAGCCCAGCGAGCCCACGTCCCGCTCGAAGGCGCCCGGATCGGCCAGGCCACTCACCAGCCACACGCGGCGATTTCCGGGGTCTTTCCCTTCCCGCAAGGGGACCAGCCGATTGCGCACCTGCACCAGCGGCACGCCGTGGGAATCCGGGCGATCGGCGCCCTTGGTCCAGACCGCCAGATCGGCCAGCCTGAGCTGGCCCGAAAAATCGCGATGCAGCCGCGTGGACGGCGTGTGCGAGGTCAACGCCACGATCTCCAGGTCCTTGCGGATGCGCCAATGCTGGAATCCATCGTCGAGGATGACCAGATCAAAGGGACCGCCCTTCCGCTCCAGCGCGCTCCGGTAACCGGAAATCCGGTCGCGGCCCACAGCCAGCCAGGCGCCCGGAGCCCGCTCCCGCAGCAGGGCAGGCTCGTCGCCGCAGACATCGGGATGCGGAACCGGCTCTTCGGGAGATACCACTCCGCCCGAACGTTCCCACTGGCTGCCATAACCCCGGCTCAGGATGCAGACCGACAGACCGCGCTCCAGGCCTTCGCGCGCCAGGCGCGCCACCAGGGGCGTCTTGCCCGCGCCGCCCGCCTGCAGATTGCCCACCGAAAGGGTGCGGCCCGCCTCCAGGGACGTCGCGCGCAGCCAGCCCGCGCGCTGAAGCGCGCGCATTCCTGCCGTGCCCAGGGACCAGAGCGTCGATGCTGCCCGCGTCGCCATCATGGAGAACTCCGGCCCGCACGCGCGCGCCACACGTCCAGGATCTCGGCTGCCGCCCGCGCGCTGGGCCGCTCGTTGCCCGGGCCACCCATCACCACCTGCCTGAGCCGCTCAAAATCGCGCGCCAGGCGCGCACGCTCGGCCGGGTCCGCAAGCAGCCGCATGGCCAGCTCGCCCAGCCTCGCGGGCTCCGCCTGCTCGCAGAGCAGCTCCTCGGTGATCCGCACCGGGCGACCCCGCTCGTCGCGGACCATCAGGTTCACCAGACCCACCGGGTCCCGGTAACGCACCAGATGCTTGAAGATGAACCCGGTGACGGCCGACGGCCGGTACATGACCCCGTGAGGGAGGCCCAGCAGACCGGCCTCCAGCGTCGAGGTCCCCGACTTGATGAGGCCGGCATCCGCGGCCAGCAACACGTGTCCCGCGTCGCCTTGCGACACCCGGACCTCCAGCGCAGTGCCTGCGGGCCTCCACGCCTCCACCCGGCCCAGGACCCGCTGCAGGTCCGCCGTCTCAGGCAAGGGCACCAGCGCCAGGAGCTTTTGCCCGGCACCCAGCCAACCCTTCTGTCGCAGGCCCAAGGCAGCCCGCTGGGCCGACTCCAGAAGCAGCTCCAGATGGCGATCGATCTCGGCCGGGCGACTGCCTGGCATCAGGGCCAGCACCCGTTCATCGGTCGTGATGGAAAGCCTGGCGCGAGCTTCCTCGCGGGACATGCCCAGCGGCAGCTCATCCAGCAACGGATTGCCCACGTACCGGACCGGCATGCCCTCCTCGCGGTAAAAGCGCTCCTCGAAGGGAAGGATGCAGAGCACACGGACAAAAAGCTCGCGCAGCTTCCGGATGCGCTTCTTGCGCCACACCCACAGCTTCGGCGGGATGTAATAAACGACCGGCACCCCGAGCTTCCTGAGGCGCGCAGCCAGCTTGAAATGGAACTCGGGATAATCCAGCACCACAGCCAGGTCCGGCGCCTCCCGCTCGGCAGCCCCCGCAACCTGCCGAAGGGCCGCCAGGATGCGAGGAACGCGCCCCAGCACCTCGGTCGCGCCCATGGCCAGGAGCTCGCGCGCGTCCACCAGCACCTGGAGTCCGGCCGCGCGCAGCTTGGGGCCGCCGATGCCGAAAATTTCCAGGGTCTCGCCTTCCGGAAGCTTCTGCCGCAGGGCCCGGACCAGCTCCGCCGCGTGAACGTCAGAAGAGGCTTCGGCTGCCGAAATCAGCAACTTCACCGCAGCCCCTTTCCCGCCGCTTCAGCGGACCACGCCGGTCTCGCTGGAACGGATGAAGCCCAGAAGCTGCTGCACTTCAGCCAGCTCGCCGTACTGCGATTCGATCTCCAGCAGGCATTGTTCCTTCTGGACGTCCGGGCGGGTCCAGAGCTTGATGGCCTCGTTGATCCGCGTGATCGTCTCCGCCTTGAAGCCCCGGCGGCGAAGTCCCACGATGTTCGTGCCCTTGACGTTGCAGGGCCGCGAACCCACCGCGATGCTGAACGGAGGCACGTCGCGCTCCACGCCCGACTGCCCGCCGATGTAGGCGTGCGAGCCGACCCGCGCGAACTGCGAAACACCGGTCATCCCGCCCAAGGTCACATGATTCTCGAGGATCACGTGGCCGGCCACGGCCACCGAGTTCGCCAGGATGCAATGGTCGCCGACGATGCTGTCGTGGCCCAGATGGCTGTAGGCCATCAGCAGGCAGTCGTTGCCGAGCTGGGTCAGGCCGCCGCCCTGGACCGTGCCCAGGTTCAAGGTCACGCTCTCGCGGATCCGGTTGCGGTCGCCGATGACCAGGCGGGTGTCCTCGCCCTTGTACTTCAGGTCCTGCGGCACGGCTCCCAGCACCGCGAACGGGAAGATGACATTGTCCTCGCCGATCTCGGTCCATCCGTCGACGACGACATGGCTCATGAGCCGCGTGCCTTTGCCGATCTTCACGCGGGGGCCGATGATGCAGAAAGGACCGATCTCGACTGAAGGGTCGATCTGGGCTTCGGGATGAACCAGGGCACTGGGATGAATCATGATTCAGTTCCTCAAATTCAGGTTGGCAAGGATCGAGGCTTCCGCAACGCGTTCGCCGTCCACGGTGGCCACCGCATCGAAGGCCCAGATCCGGCCGCGGCACTTGGTCACGGTCGTCGAGACGTGCAGGGTGTCGCCCGGCACCACAGGCTTGCGGAACCGCACGTCATCCACGCCGATCAGGATGGTTTCCAGGGCCGGGGGGTCCTGATCCGGGGTCTTCATGAAGTAAGGGTACACCGAGAAGCTGGCCACCTGGGCCATCGTCTCGACAATCATCACTCCTGGGAAGATGGAAAATTGCGGAAAGTGCCCCTGGAAGATGGGCTCGTTGTAACTGACGCACTTCAGGCCGAGCACCTTGATGCCCACCTTCGAGCTGCCGAAGTCCCGGTCGTCGACGCTCCCGATCGGCTCGATCGACAGGATGCGATCCACCATCAGGAAGGGCGCCCGATGGGGCAGCCAGCGACGGACCTGATCAATACCCAACCGGTATTCCATCGCTCAATCCCTCTTCTTTCTGCTTTCATTCCGCTCTTCAAAGAGCTGGTTCAGGTAGGCATGCACCTTCAGGTGCTCCTTGTATTCCCGCTGGGGGGCACCCAGCGCGGTCCCACCGGGCGGCACATCCCGGGTCACCAGCGACAGCGCGCCCACCTGGCCGCCATCGGCCACATGCACGTTGTTGGTGATGCCGGAATTGCCGCCGACATAGGCATATTTTCCGAGCGAGGCACGGCCGGCCAGAGCCGTCCCGCCGCACACCACCGCGCCCTCGGCCAGATGGCAGTTGTGCCCGACCTGGACCCCGTTATCGAGCTTCACGTTCTTTTCCAGGACCGTGTCCCCGAAAGTACCGCGGTCCACCTGGGTATTGGCGCCGATCTCGACGTCATCGCCCAGCACGACCCGGCCCAGATGGTAGATCTTCTCATGCCCCTTGACCTGGCGGCCCTCGCGGCGGGGGGCATAACCGAAGCCGTCGGCACCGATCACCGAGCCAGCATGGATGCGCACGCGGTCCCCGAGCCAGCTCTGCTCGTAAAGCACCACGTTCGGGAAGAACACGCAGTCCTGGCCGATCCGGACCTGGGGCCCCACGAAGACGCCGGGATAGAGGACGGAGCCGTCCCCGATTTCAGCCCCCGCCTCCACGGTGCAGTGGGGGCCGATGCGGACGTGCTCACCGACCTTGGCCGAAGGATGCACTACCGCGGACGGATGGATGTCGGTCCGGGCGGGGCGGTCCTGGTGCGCGACCGCCGAGAGGGACGGCGCAAACTTCCCGGACAAGACCGCCATCGCCAGGTAGGGGTCCGGACAGGCGACCACCAGCGTCCGGCTCCACAGGGGCAGCCCGGAAGCCTGCAGAGGCTTCACGAAGGGCTCCCCCGTGATCAGGATACCGGGACGAGCGGAAGGCAGCTCCCGCTCATATTCCCGCGAGAAGAAGAAACCCAGGTCCTCGGGGCCACAAACCCCGAGCGGAGCCGGCCGGTTGACCCGGATGGCCCGCCAGTCCTGAGCGAGCGCCTCGGCATTGGCCGCGCGCCCGCCAGTCCACCCCAGGATCTCTTCACCCGTAAAGCTCCGCATCAACCTTTGGTCTGCTTGTTGACGGTGGAGACCACTTCAGCGGTCAGGTCGTCTTTTTCCAGCGAGAAGAGGACCGAGCCTTCGGACTTCTCCAGGATGACCGAGTAGCCCTTCTGCTTGGCCAGTTCGCTGATGACCTTGCGGATGTTCTTGAGGAGCGGCTCGGTGAGCTCGCGCTCCTTGGCCTGGATCTCGCCCTGCGAGCGGGCGGTCTTCTCCTGGAACTTCATGATGCGTTCCTGGATCTCGGTCTGTTTCTTGGCGCGGGCTTCGTCGTTCAGCACCAGCTGCTGCTTCTTGAACTCTTCGCCCATCTTCTTGATGGAGGCCTCTTCAGCCTGGAGTTCCTTCTTCTTGGTGTTGAACTCTTTCTCCAGCTCAGCGCGGGCCTTCTTCCCGGCGTCCGTGCTCTGCATCGCACGCTGCATGTCCACAATGCCGACCTTGGTATCATCGGCGTAAGCCGAAGCCGAAACCAGTCCCACCACCATCGCCAGGATCATCTGTTTTTTCATTCGGCCAAGGAACCACATCCCAAGGCCAAAAACAATGCCCTGATCAGAACGGCGGGCCGATGAAGAAGTTGAAGACAGTGGTGTCTTCGCCCGGACGGGGCGCGAACGGGAAGCCCCACTCGAAGCGGAGCGGCCCGATCGGCGAGAACCAGCGGACCCCGACGCCCGCGTCGCTCCGGATGGTCAAGTTGGAAAGGTCCGGGAAGGACGAGAAGGTGTTGCCGGCGTCGAAGAAGGTCACGAACTTCAGGCCCGCCTCGCGCACCAGCGGGTACTCCAGCTCGAACAGGCCAAAGACCTGGACCGCGCCCCCGAGAGGCTCGTAATAAGTGACCCCCGCGGTGGTGGTCCGCGCGACCTTCGGGCCCACGGAAAAGAGCTGGTAACCTTTCAGGTTGTTCGGGCCACCCAGATAGAAGCGCTCCGAAGGCGGCAGATCTCGCGATCCGGTATTGAACAACT
>CANFHS010000110.1 GCA_947446835.1 Bacteriovoracaceae bacterium | reverse complement strand
TTTCCTGGTAGCCGGTCAGCGAGGTGTTGAAGACCGCCTCGCCATAGCCCCGGTCGGGGTTGCTGGACAAGGTCTGGGCCGAGACGTCCGCTCCGAACAGGAAGCCCGGGAACGCCAGACCCTCGGGATGCTGGGCGCTTTCAAGGATGAGAAAACCGGGTTTCTGGTTCATGCGAGGGGTCCTATATCAAATCAGCGGACCTGCTTGCCACCGATGATCGTGGCCGCCACCCAGCCCCGGAACTCGTGGCCCATCCAGGGACTGTTGTGGCTCTTGGAGGCCACGTGCTCGGGACCCAGCGTCCAGCGCCGGTCGGGGTCTATGAGGGTCACGTCGGCCGGCCGCCCCTTGCGCAAGGTGCCGTAGGGCAGGTTCAGCAGCTGGGCCGGCTTGATGGTCAGGGCCTCGATCCAGCGGTTCAAGGAGACGATGCCGTCGTGGACCAGCTCCAGCGTGACGGGAACAGCCGTCTGGAGCCCGATGATCCCGTTGGCGGCCTGGTCGAATTCCACGGCCTTGTCGACCACACCATGGGGGGCATGGTCGGTGGCCACGAGATCCACGAGGCCTTCGGCCAGAGCGTTCTGCAGCGCCTCGACGTCGCGCTCGCTCCGGAGGGGAGGGGCCATCTTGTAGTTGGTGTCGTAGGAGCGGAGCTCCGTCTCGTCGAGCGTCAGATGGTGGGGCGAGGCCTCGGCCGTGACCGGCAGCCCATCCTCCTTGGCGCGGCGGACGTGCTCCAGGCCCACCTCGGTCGAGATGTGCGCGATGTGCACCGGGCAGCGGGTCAGCCGGCAAAGCGCCACTTCGCGGGCCACGAGGATTTCCTCGGCCGCGGCGGGATTGCCCCGGAGACCGAGCTCGTTCGAAAGCGCGCCTTCGTTCATGGCTCCCTGGCCCACCAGGTTCAGGTCCTCGGCATGCGAGATGATGGGCACGCCAAAGGCCTTGGCGTAGTCCATGGCCTTGCGCATGAGGTAGCTGTTCATGACCGGCATGCCGTCGTCCGACAGCGCCATGGCGCCCTCGGAGACCATGCCGCCGATTTCCGCCAGCTCTTCGCCCTTCAGGCCCCGGGTCACCGCGCCGACCGGGAAAACGCGGCACACGGCCGAAGCCTTGGCCTTTTCGCGGATGAAGGCCGTCACGTAGGGCGTGTCGTTGACGGGCTGGGTGTTGGCCATGCAGGCCACCGAGGTGAAGCCGCCAGCCACCGCGGCGCGGGTGCCGGTCTCGATGGTTTCCTTGTACTCCAGGCCGGGTTCACGCAGGTGGACGTGCACGTCGATCAGGCCGGGCATGACCCACATGCCGCGCGCGTCGATGATCTCCTGGGCGCGGTTGGCCGGGATCCTGCCGCTGCGATCGATGGCCGCGATCTTGCCATCCTCGATGAGGAGGTCGCCCACGTGGTCCAGCTGCTGGGAGGGATCGATGATGCGTCCCCCGCGGATGAGGAGGCTGCCCTTGTGTGTACCGAAGTTCATCGTCTGCTCCTGTTCGCGGAACGTTGGCTTTGCATCCAGGCGCGCAGGCCCTCGGGATTGACCACCGAGGCCAGCACGGCCATGCGCACCAGCACGCCGTTGGAAACCTGGTCCAGGATCACCGAGCGCGGGCTGTCGGCCACTTCGGGATCGAGTTCGACTCCGCGGTTGATGGGGCCCGGGTGCAGGATGATGGCGCCCTTCTTCATGAGCTCGGCGCGATCCTTGGAAAGGCCCCAGACCCGCGAGTATTCCTGCACGGAGGGCATCTGGAGGCGGTTCTGGCGCTCCAGCTGGATGCGCAGGCACATCACCACGTCGGCATCCTGGAGCAGGGGCTCGAGCCGGTAAGACGAGTCCACGCCCAGGACCTCGGGGTGGGGTGGAAGCAGGGTGGGCGGGCCGCACACGGCCACCGAGGCGCCCAGCTTGCGCAGCAGGTGGATGTTCGAGCGCGCCACGCGCGAATGGGCGATGTCGCCCAGGATCACCACGCGCTTGCCTTCGAGTGAGCCGAGCTTTTCCTGGATGGTGAAAGCGTCCAGCAGGGCCTGCGTGGGGTGCTCGTGGAACCCGTCACCCGCGTTGACCACCGGCATTCCGACGGTGCGCGAAAGGATCTGCGGGCTTCCGGCCGAGGAGTGGCGCACCACGATGCAGTGGGGCTTCATGGCCTCGATGTTGCGGGCCGTGTCCATCAGGGTTTCGCCCTTGGAGACGCTCGAGGTCGAAGCCGCGAAGTTCAGGTTTCCCCCGCCCAGGCGGCGGGTGGCCACCTCGAAGGACAGGCGAGTGCGGGTGGAGTTCTCGAAGAACAGGTTCACCACCGTCTTGCCGGACAGCAGCGGGATCGACTCGTTCCGCTCGACCGCGGGACGGAAGGCGCGGGCGGTGGACAGCAGCGCCTCGATGTCCTTGCGTTCCAGGTCGGCGATGCCGAGCAGGTGCGGTTGCGAGTAGAAGGCGCCTGCGGCGCCGGTCTTCTTTTTGACGGTCTTCCTGGCGGCTGTCTTTTTTGCCACGGTTTTTCTGGCCAACGTCAGATCCTCCGGAACATGCGTTCAAAGCGGATGCGCGAAAAAAGCGGAAGCGAGTTGCCTGGCTGGGTGGGCTGGAGCGAAAGCCAGATCCAGGCGGCCTGCCCGCGGATCCCGGAAAGCGGGACCATGGCCCAGGCGGGGTTTCCCCGGTTTTCGGTGTTCTGGGAGCGGGCGTCGCCGATCAGGAAGACCTGCCCCTCGGGCACGACCAGGGGGCCGGTGTTTTCGAGCGGCGGCGTGTCCCAGCAGACGTTCCAGGAGGTGCCATCCGGAGCCGCCTCGGCGCCGCACGGTTTTTGGCCGGGGACCCCGGCCGAAAGCTCCTTGCCGTTGACCCGCAGACGTCCGCCCTTGAGCTCGACGCGGTCGCCGGACCGTGCCGCGACGCGCTTGATGGATTCGGTCGTGCCTTCGCCCGGCGGGGCGTAGACCACGACCTCTCCGATCCTCGGGACCCGGCCACGGGTCAGGGGTTCGGTCGCGCCCGGCAGCCGCAGACCGAAAGGGTACTTGGTCACGAAGATCACGTCGCCCGGTTCCAGCGTGGGCCGCATGGAGCCGCTCGGGATGCGGTAGGCCTCGATCACGAAAAAACGGATCAGCAGCGCGATCCCGACGGCCAGGGTGACCGTCAGTCCGTAGTCCCGGAGCAGCGACCTGGGCATCCGCCTCTTCATCGCGCGCGCCCCCGCTCAGTCGACCTTGAGGACCGCCAAGAAGGCTTCCTGCGGAATCTCGACCGAACCGACGGCCTTCATGCGCTTTTTGCCTTCCTTTTGCTTCTCGAGCAGCTTGCGCTTGCGGCTGATGTCACCGCCGTAGCACTTGGCCGTGACGTTCTTGCGCAGGGCCGAGATGCTTTCGCGGGCCACGATCTTGGCGCCGATGGCGGCCTGGATGGCGATCTCGAACATCTGCCGGTCGATCAGCTCCTTCATCTTCTTGGCCAGCTCGCGTCCGCGGTAGGCGGCCTTGGAGCGGTGGATGATGACCGAGAGCGCGTCGACGGCTTCGCCGTTGATCAGGATGTCCAGCTTGACCAGGTCGGCCTCGCGGTAGTCCGACAGTTCGTAGTCCATCGAAGCGTAGCCCTTGGTCGTGGACTTCAGGCGGTCAAAGAAGTCGAACACCATCTCGTTGAGCGGCAGGTCGTAGACCAGGGTCACGCGGTCGGACGTGATGTAGTCGAGCTTGATCTGGATGCCGCGACGATCGTTCAGCAGCGCCATGACCGGACCCACGTATTCCGAGGGCATGTGCACGTGGAGCTTCACGAACGGCTCTTCCAGCTTGGCGATCTTGGTCTGGTCGGGAAGCTTGGACGGGTTGTCGATCCGGCTTTCGATGCCGTCGGTGCTGGTCACCCGGTAGACCACCGAAGGCGCGGTGGTGATCAGGTCCAGGTTGTACTCGCGCTCCAGGCGTTCCTGGACCACGTCCATGTGCAGGAGCCCCAGGAAGCCGCACCGGAATCCGAAGCCGAGCGCGCTCGAGGTCTCGGGTTCCCAGGTGATGGCCGCGTCGTTGAGCTTCAGCTTCTCGAGGGCTTCCTTGAGGTCGTTGTACTGGTCGCTCTCAATCGGATAGACGCCGCAGAACACCATCGGCTTGGCTTCCTTGAAGCCGCCCAGGGATTCCGTGGCCAGGTTGGTGGCGTCCATGATGGTGTCGCCCACCTTCATGTCGCGCACGTCCTTGATGCCGGTGACGATGGCGCCCACCTCGCCCGACGCGATCACGTCGGCGTCCTTGAACTTGGGCGAGAACGTGCCCACGCGCTGGACCTCGAAATCCTTGCCCACGTGGAAAAGGCGGATCTTCGTGCCCTTCCTGATCGATCCCTCGAAGACGCGGCACAGGGCCACCACGCCCTGGTAGGGATCGTACCAGCTGTCGAAGATCAGCGCGCGAAGCGGTTCGTTGTCCGCGTCCTTCGGAGCGGGGAAGTGTTTGACGACAGCTTCCAGGATCTCGTCGATGCCGATGCCCGACTTGGCCGAGCACAGCACGGCGCGCGAGGTGTCGACCAGGCCGATGATCTCGTCGACTTCCTTCAGCACGCGATCGGGATCCGCCGAGGGCAGGTCGATCTTGTTCACGGCCGGGAAGACTTCCAGGTTGTTGTCGAGCGCCATGAAGACGTTCGCCAGCGTCTGCGCTTCGACGCCTTGTGAGGCATCGACGACCAGGATGGCGCCTTCACAGGCGGCCAAGGAACGAGACACTTCGTAGGTGAAGTCGACGTGACCCGGTGTGTCAATCAGGTTCAGGATGTAGGTCTGTCCATCCTTGGCCTTGTAGTTGAGTCGGACGCTCTGGGCTTTGATCGTGATGCCCCGCTCCCGCTCGATGTCCATGTTGTCCAAAAATTGGGATTCCATCTCGCGGGCGGTGACGGTTCCCGTCCGTTCCAGCAGGCGGTCCGCCAAGGTGGACTTGCCGTGGTCAATGTGCGCGATGATGCAGAAGTTACGGATGTTTTTGGACATGGTCGAAGAGTGGGTTGTTGGTATCAGACCCGCCCCGCCATAGCTAGGAGATGCGGGAGGAGGAAAGAGCCCGGCTCCAGTTGACTTTCTTGTTCGGTCTTTCTAAGCACCTCAGCGTGTCTGACACTCTGCATTCTTCTTCTGAATCTCAGGCTGAGCCTTTCGAGCTGACCGTCGAGGACCTTTCTCGAAGCGGTTCGGGCGTGAGTCGGGATGCTTCCGGGCGGGTCATCTTTGTGCCCCTGACGGCCCCTGGGGACCGGGTGAAGGTGCGCATCGTGAGTCAGGAAAAGCGCTACGCCCAGGCCGAGGTATTCGAGATCATTGAAAAAAGCCCACTTCGGGTGGAGCCGCGCTGCCCGGTATTTGGCCAATGTGGGGGCTGCCAGTGGCAGCACCTGCCCTACGAGCTGCAGTGGAAAACCAAGGTTTCCGGGGTGGCCCATGCCCTGGAGCGGGTCCAGCTGAAGGTGCCCGGGGCACTGGGTGAGTTTCCGGCCGAGAGGATCTGGAATTACCGGAATCGCATCCAGCTTCGTGCCGAGGGGGGGCAGATCGGGTTCTTTGCCCGGCGGTCCCACGATCTGGTGGCGGTGGACTCTTGTGCAGTGGCTCGCCCCGAGATCAATGCGGCCTGGAGCGAAACCCGCGATCAGGCCCTGGCCAAGGGGCCCCAGCGCACCAAGGTTGAAGTCGAGGTGCTGGCCGACGGGTCCCTTCGCCGCATGTTCAATGCTCCCCATGGGGCGGCCGGATTCCGGCAGGTCCATGACGAGCAGAACGAGAAGCTGCAGGCTTGGGTTGCCGAGGCGGTGACCCCGGGAAGGAAGCTTCTGGATCTTTACGGAGGCTCCGGCAACTTGTCGCTGGGTCTTGCCGGGAAGATGACCCAGGTGGATTGCGTGGATGTGGGGGGACCGATCCCCCAGGCTCCGGACCACTTCCGGTTCCATCGCAGGCCCGTGCGAAGCTGGATCCTGGCCGAGGCACGCAGGACGAAGGGCGCCCAGGGCCCGGTTTCGGCGATCGTGGATCCGCCGCGCGAGGGACTGGCCGCTGATTTTCCGGTCGTCGCCGATGGGTTCGAGTCCCTCGGCGTGACCGAACTGGTAGCGGTCGGCTGTGATCCCGACTCCTGGGCTCGGGATTTGTCCCGATTCGTTCGTCGCGGCTGGCGTCTGGAGAAGGCTGCTGTGCTGGACCTGTTTCCGCAAACTCCGCACGTGGAAAGTCTCGCGGTTCTCAGGCGTTGACACGGCATGCGGGTGCCCGTACCGTTAATTCAGGAGCAACCCTGTCGGTCATGTCGAGACGCCCTCTATTGCCCACCCTTGTCCTGGGTTTGTCGCTGGCCGTGTTCGGCTTTGGCTGCGCATCGGAGCAGGGCGGACGCAAGCTGACCCCGCGCGAGCAGGCCGCGCTTTTCGTGGAAGCGGCCGCAGGTGCCCTGAAGGACAATGACCTGGTGGCCGCTCTGCAGGCACTTGCGGAGGCCGAAAACCTGGATTCCGATTTCGCGCCCATCTACAACGCGCGCGCCTCGGTCTACTTCCTCAGGAAAGAATACCCCGCCGCGCTGGAGCAGGCGAAGAAGTCGGTGCAGGTCGATCCCACCTACTCGATCGGGCTGATCACCCTGGGCAAGATCCTGCTCGACCAGGGGAAGCTGGATGAGGCGGTGGCTCCGCTCGAAAAGGCCTCCCGCGATCCGCTCAATCGCGAAGCCTTCAAGGCTTTCACCCATCTCGGGGTGATCCGGTACCGGCAGAAGCGGTTCGAGGAAGCCCAGAAAGACCTGGACCGCGCCATCGAGCTGGCCCCGAACCAGGCCTGCCTTGCCCTCTATTACCGGGGCCATCTGAAGCTTCGGGAAGACCATTTCAAGGAAGCCATCCGCGACTATTCGGGAGCCACCCGGCGCCTGTGCGGAAGCTTCTCGGACGCGCACATGGCGCTGGCCACGGCTTATGAACGCAGCGGCCAGTTCGAGCTGGCGCGCAAGAAGTACGTGGAGATCCAGCAGGTGTTCTCGAATACCGAGATTGCGGACCGGGCGATGGAACGCCTCAGGGCACTTCCGTGAGCGATCATTTCCAGTCACTCGGAGACTTCCTGCGGCACGAGCGCGAGAAGCGCTCCATCACCATCGAGCAGGTCGCTTCGGCCACCAAGATCAGCGTGCGCCTGCTCCACTCGCTGGAAGCCGACCAGTACGGCGACATGCCGGCCAAGCCGTTCATCCGGGGTTTCGTCAATTCCTACTGCCGCTTCATCGGTCTGGACTCGAAGGAGATCCTGACCCGGTTTGATTCCTTCATCGACCGCAAGGCGGCCGAGCGGCCCTCGCGCGATGCCGGCCACAGCGGTTACGCCTTCGAGAAGCGCGAGGGGGAGCAAAGCCGCACCATGCTCTGGGTGGTGATGGGCGTGTTCGGGGTGCTGGGCGCGGTCCTGATCCTGGTGCTCAAGCCCTCGCTCAAGCATCACAAGCGGGCCCGCCTGGAAGAGCTCAAGGCCGCGCATTCGGGCGCCAGTCCTGTGCCGCTGGCGGCAGCCGAGGGAGGCAAGGCTCCGGCGCCTGCGTCCGTTCCCAGTCCCGTGCCGTCGGCAACGGCTACGCCGTCGCCGGCCGGGGTGGCCCTTCCTGAGGTCAATGCTCCCGCACCGCACGGCCCGCAGTCCGCGGCGCTGCTCGGACCTGTGCTCCTTCCGCCGTGGTCGGGCCAGCCCGCCGCACCGGTGCCCGCGGCCGAGCCGAGCGCTTCGCCCAAGCCCTCGCCCAAACCAAGTGCTTCGCCTAAGCCCTCGCCCAAACCGAGTGCTTCGCC
>CANFHS010000109.1 GCA_947446835.1 Bacteriovoracaceae bacterium | reverse complement strand
GGATGACGGGCGCTGGGAAGGCTTCTGCGAGAAGCTCCTGGACCTGCTGGCCCACAACATGGCGCTTCAGGCCCGGGCGGGCGCCGACACCATCGCGGTGCTCGACACCTGCGCGGGCGAAGTGGAGCCGGCCGTGTTCGGCGCCCAGGTCGTTCCGGTCCTGGCGGAGCTGTTCCGGCGTTACCGTGCCCTTTGCCCCGATGTGCCCATCACCTACTATTCCAAGGGCACCGACTCCCGGTACTGGGATCAGCTCAGGGATCTGCCCATCGCGGCCATCGGAATCGACTGGAACCACGATCTGCCGACCGTGCTCAACCGCTACGGTGGCCGCTGGGCCATCCAGGGCAACGTGGATCCCCATGCCCTGTTCTGGCCCGCTCCCAAGCTCGAGGCCCTGCTCCGTGGGCTCTTTGACCGTGTGAAGCGTGAGGTCCCGGCCAGTTCAAGGCGCGGGTGGATCTGCGGGCTGGGTCACGGAGTCATGCAGCACACGCCCGAGGCCAACGTGAGGCTGTTCCTGAAAATCCAGAAAGAGATGTTCGCTCCATGAATCCTTCCAGCGATCTGCTCAAGAAGTACAACGTCCCGGGTCCCCGCTATACCAGCTATCCCACCGTGCCCTACTGGGACCTGAGCCCGACGGCCGAGCAATGGGTTTCGAGCATCGCCCAGGCCCTGAAAGAGGGTGAGGCGGAAGGCGTGGGCGCCGCGCTTTACGTGCATATCCCGTTCTGCGAGAGCCTCTGCACGTACTGCGGCTGCAATACGCGGATCACGCGCAACCGCTCGGTGGGAGTTCCTTACGTCCAGACGGTGCTGAAGGAGTGGGAGCTTTACCTCCAGAAGCTGGGCCGTGGCCCTTCGGCGCCGGTGCCGGTCTCGGAGATCCACCTGGGTGGAGGAACGCCGACCTTCCTCGAGCCCGGGGAACTGCGCCAGCTGATGGAAGGCCTGCTGAGGTCCCTGAAGCGGGTGGATGGCGCGGAGTTTTCGGTCGAGGCGGATCCGCGGGTCACGCGGCGCGAGCATCTGGCCGTCCTGGCGGAGCTCGGATTCCGCAGGCTCAGCCTGGGCATCCAGGATTTTGATTCCAGGGTGCAGGACGTGGTCAATCGCGTCCAGAGCGAGGCGCAGGTCCGCGAGGTCACCGAGGTCGCCCGTTCGCTGGGCTACGACTCGGTGAACTACGACCTGATCTACGGGCTTCCCTTCCAGACCCTCGACAGCATCCGGGAAACCATCGAAGCCGTGCGCCGGCTCAAGCCCGATCGCATCGCCTTTTACGCCTACGCCCATGTGCCCTGGATCAAGCCCTCGCAGCGGCGCTTCACCGAGGCCGATCTGCCTGCGGGCGACCAGAAGCGCGCGCTCTATGAGCTGGGGCGGGAGATGCTCGAGGAGGCCGGCTACCGCGAGGTGGGCATGGACCACTTCGCGCTGGAAACCGATTCGCTGTGGAAGGCCTCCCAGGGCCGCACCCTTCACCGGAACTTCATGGGCTACACGGCGCGCCAGGTGGCGCCGCTGATCGGGCTCGGGGTTTCGGCAATCGGTGATTCCTGGCGGGTGTTTGCCCAGAACGAGAAGCTGCTGGAGACCTACCAGTCCCGGGTCGAGAAGGGCGAGATCCCCCTGCTGCGGGGGCATGTGCTGAACGACGAGGATCTGGTCATCCGCCGCCACGTGCTGAACCTGATGTGCCGCATGGAGACCCGGTGGGATTCCCGGGAGTTCTACACCGAGTACCTGGAGTCGGTGCCGGGGCGCCTCGAGGAGCTGGCCCAGGACGAGCTGCTGCAGGCGGACCGGTATTCGGTGAAAGTGAGCGAGAAGGGTCGCGCTTTCCTCCGCAACGTCTGCATGGCTTTTGATGCCCGGCTGGCGCGACAGGCCCCCCAGACCCAGCTGTTCTCGAAGACCATCTGAGCCCCGGGGGAATGCCATGATCGGAGCCTTGGATCCTTCGCAAAAATCCGTGACCGTCGTCGGCGCCGGCATTGCAGGCCTGCTGATGGCGGATCGCCTGGATCGCCAGGGATACGAGGTCACCCTGCTGGAGTCAGGCTCGCGCGTCGGGGGCGTGATCCAGACCCGTCACACGCCGCATGGAATGGCGGAGTCGGCCGTGCACTCGGTGCTGGCCACTCCGGCGGTTCTGGCGCTGGCGGAGGCGTTGGGGGTGGAGCTGGTGCCCGTGAACGAAGAATCGCGCGCCCGGTTCGTTTACCGGGACGGAAGGCCCAGGAAAGTGCCACTCCGCGCGTGGGAAATCCTGACGACCGTGGCGCGTGCCTTGTTCGTCCGTTCCCCGTCGGGCCAGGACCCGCACGAGCTGACGCTCCAGGATTGGGCGCTTCGCCATCTGGGACGCCCGGCCCTGGAGTATGGCCTGAATCCTTTCCTGCGGGGCATCTACGCTGCAAGGCCTTCGGAGATCTCGGTGGGCGCGGCTTTTCCAAGGCTCGCCGTTCCCGAGCGGCACTCGCTTCTGGGCGGAGTGCTGGCGCGGAAGCTGGGCCGTCTTCCGGCGCAGGGTCCTGCCGGCCTGCCGGCGAACCAGGCCCGCTCCGCACGCCCGCGCATGATGAGCGCACGCCTGGGCATGGGCACCCTGGTGGAGGCGCTGGAGCAGAGGCTCCGGGCGCGCCTGGGAGAACGCTTCCGCCTGGGGGTGGCACTGGAGCGCGCGCCCGAGGCGGCCAACCTGGTGCTTTGCGCTCCGGCGCAGGCCCAGGCGGCGCTGCTGGCGGGCTCAGGCCCGGAGGCCGCCCAGGTGGCGGCACTTGTGGGTCGCGTCCGCTATGCGCCCCTGGTGTCGATCACGGTCTTTGCCCGCATCAGCGACTTTGCCAGCGAGCCCTGCGGGGTGGGGGTCCTGGTGCCCGAGCGGGAACCCGACCGGGAATGCCTGGGTATCCTCTTCAATTCGAGCAGCTTTCCGGGCCGGGTGAACGCGCCCTCGGAAGTGGCCTCCTTCACGGTGATGTTCGGGGGGACTGCCGCGCCCCACTGGGTGGAGCGCAGCGACGAGGAGCTCAGGCGCGCTGCGGGCCGTGAGCTGGGCGCCATCCTGGGACTGCGGGCCGAGCCCCTCCACTGCGAGATCAGCCGGTGGCCCCGGGCGGTGCCGGTGTATTCGCCCGAGCTGGCGCGCCTGTGGAGTGAGCTGCGGCGGCACTCCTGGCTTCGGCCCGGCCGGGTCCTGTTCGGCAACTGGACCGGCCAGGTCAGCTTGCGCGGGATGATCGAGACGGTTTGGGCCCTTTGAGGTCTGCGCAGGAAACCGAGCGCTGAAAAGGAAAACGCCGGACCCTCTGGAGAAGGTCCGGCGTTCCCGTTTCTTGCGCTGGATCCTGACTGCTCAGTTCACGATGTAGTTCAGGGCGTCGATCCAGGAGGTCTCGGCCGCGAAATTCAGGGCACGGTAGCGATCCGAGTAGCTGCTGATCTGCCACTTGGAGGAGGGGAGCCAGATCGAGACACCGTGGGACTTGGCGTAGCCCTGTGACGTCATGTTGGAGGTCACGAACTTCGAGGCGGCTTCGCGGACGGCCTGGATGGTGCGCGAGTCGACGTTCTGGATCCTGCCGGCTTCCAGCTTGTCCAGGAAGTCCACCAGGTCGGCGTAGTCGGAGTAGGCGTAGCTCTGCGACTGGTCGATGGCGTTGCGGACCTTCACCTTGTCGGCGGGCGACACGGTCATGAGGCGCGCGCCGAGATCACGGATGGCTTCGTTCAGGGCCTGCTGCTGGTCGAGGTTGAACGACGAGAACGTGACTTCCGAGTTGCCCTGGCTTCCGCCCTGGTAGGATTTCACGTAGGTCTCGGTCAGCATGCGGGCCACTTCGGCCGTGCTGGCGGCCGGATTGGCGGCCCAGCGGCCCAGGAAGTCGTTGTACGGCCAGCCATCGCCCGGCTCGGTTTCCTGCGAACCGGCAAAGTACTGGACCGAGGACTTGAGCTGGCTGGACACTTCGGCCATGGCCATCAGGCAGGCGTCCGAGCCGTACAGGTCGACCTTGTGGCCCATCGCCTGGGCGATCTCGCCCATGGCCTGGCCCAGCTGGAGCGTCGAGATGAAGTTGCCGCTGTTGTCATCCCAGCTGATGTCGCTGGGGGTGAAGCCCATGGACTGCGCGCGGGCGCCGACACGGTGCCAGCCGCCCCCGTGGTTCCAGATGTCGAGCATGTAGTGCTTGGCGGGATATTTTTCCACGGCCCACTTCGCGAACTTGACCAGGTTGTGCCAGTCGCCCATGTCGACGCGGCCCAGGTCCTCGAGCACGGGGGAGGTGACCTGGTTCGGGTTCGAGTCCTTCTTCACCAGCAGGCGCTTGGTGGTGCCGCTGGAGTAGCTGGCCCACTGGACCACGACGTTGGTCTGGTCGGTGCTACCGACGGTCTCCATTTCATTGATGTCTTCGGCGCCGTAGCGGTCCAGGTTGTTGTTGCCGTTCAGGAAGACGATCATCGTCCATTCCTTCAGGGGCTTTTCCTGGGCGAAGACGTTCTGGGGCGAAATCCCGGCGGCCACCAGGGCCAGCGGGAGGATGGAACGCGACAGGACTTTTGGCAGCTTGCGCATGAGAGCTCCTCCATGAGAATGGGCGCAATTTCAGGGGTTGCGCACGTTCCAACCGGAACATCCGGGATCGGGTCGATCCGTCGACCGTTTCCTGGTTTCCTCAAAAAAACTTCTTGGACGTGTTCATCCAGCCTAATTAAATTCCGGTTAGAGAACAATAGGCCGCTTGCTGCCGAGTCATCCGCTTGACGCGCGGAAGTTCCTTCTCACTGGACGGTGGCCAGTGCGGCCGCAACTGCCGGAATCTGCTTGCTGACCAGCGCGAGGAAGCCCGAGTTCAGGCCCGCGCTGTCGGAGCAGACCAGCGAAAGATTGCCTACGCGCGTGCCCTGCGCGTAGAAGCGGAAGCTGGCGACGGTGTCCTTGCAGGCCAGCTTCACGGGCATGAAGAGACCGAAGGCGCCGTTGCCGAAATAGACCGCCAGGTTCGAGAGCCTGGAGCCCAGGTTCACGGCCACTCCGGGCAGGGTGCCCGCGGCCACGCCCGGCAGCGGCCTTCCGCCGGGCAGTGAGCTGGCCTCGAAGAGCGAGCTTCCCGACGCGTTGAGCACGTCCTGCGCCGCGAGGCCGATCACGACCAGCGTGCCGCCGGACTGGAAGTCGGGTCCCACTTCGGCGTAGCTGTTGGGAAGGCGGCGGGCGTCGAGCGCGACGCGGCCTCCGGCCTCGAGCGGCACTCCCTGCAGGGCGACTGACATGAGGAAGTATCCGTCCGCGAAGGTGGCACTGTATTTGACGCCCGGGATGGCCGGGTTCTTGGAACTTCCGCTTCCGCAGCCCGTGGTTCCCGTGGTCAGCAGACCCAGGGCCAGGCAGACGGGGACGAGGCGATCCAGCTTCAGGTTCCAATTCAGCTTGAGCATGACATGCAACTCCTTTTCAGGGATGAGTGAGGGGCGTCGCACGTGCTGCTTGGCCTGCCTGGGACGCCTGACCCAGGTTGGGCAGAAGAAGGAAGAGGCCGCTGTCCTCGCCGCGGTTGCCGGGCGGGATGGCGTAGGCCTTGCCGATGAGGTTGCCGCGCTCGTCGCGGATGCGCACCGAGATCAGCGAGTGGAGCAGGAGCCCTGCCGGCGTCTTGAGTGGAACCGGAACAAAGAGTCCGAAGGCTTCGCCCGAGACGTAGAAGGTGAGCTGCAGTTTTCCGAAGGAATCGCTCCAGCGTGGCATCACGCCACCCAGGACATCCGGAAGCGCGCGTCCGTCAGGCAGTCCCCCAGTGACCAGGGCCTGGTCTGCGGCGGAGACGGCCCGGAGGGGCAGGCTGAGCTGGAACACGGTGCCGTGGCCCTGCAGGTCGGGTGAGCAGCCCAGCGTCGCGCCGGGGACGCCGGGAATCGCGAAGCTGGCGCAGCCCTCCAGGTGGAGTGAAGTGGCCAGGAAGCCCAAGGTCAGCTGGCCAGCCTGGGCGTGGAGGCTGAAATGCTCCAGGCCCGGGATCCTGTGGCCACTCCCGCAGCCCAGCAGTCCCAGGGTCAAGCCCAGGGTCAGGAGGGTGCGGAGGGTGAAAAGGATCGGTCGGCTCATAGTTATTAAGTTTAAACATTGTTAGGAACTTAATAACTTTTACAGAAAAGCGACCGGCCGAACAAGGTTAAAGTTGACTAAATTAGTACATAATAGAGTGTCGATTATTTCATTATAATTTCAAGAAGTTGAGCGGCCTGTCCTAGCCCAGGCAGACGTCGCACCTTTGGCCGCAGCGGGGGTTTGGGGGCGCGTCTTCGAAGTACCTTTCCAGGGCGGCCCTCCGGCAACCCGGGCTCTGGAGCATCTGGGCTACGGCCTGAAGCTCATCCTTTCGGCGTGTGCTGCTTCCCAGGGTCCAGTCCAGAAGCTTGAAGTCGTCCGGGTCCCAGAGAATCAGGGCGCGGGCCGGGGTTTGAGAGTCGCGCGCTACCCGGCCCACCGCCTGGGCCAGTCCGAGCAAGGATCCCGGCGCCTGCCAAAGGACAGCCCAGCGCAGGTGGGGAAAGTCGAGCCCCATGCCGAAGGCGGGGGTAGCGACGATGACCTCAGGCTCCCGGTTGCGGATCCGGTTCTCCGCGGACCGGCGCTCCTCCAGGGACAACCCCGCGTGGTAGGCCAGCGACCTCTTACCGGCAGCGTGGAGCACCCGATGGATGCGCTCACTGGCAGCGCGCGTGGGGACGAAGACGATGCCCGCAGCGCCTTGGCGCCCCGCGATCCAGCCCAGAAGCAGCTGCAGGCGGTCCGGCCATGGGGCCCGCAACGCCGCCAGATGCAGCGTGGGCGGCAGGGAGAAACGCCCCACTTCGCGCACTCCAGGCGAAAGCCAGTGGCGCAGCTCCCTGCGCGCACCCGGAGGCAGCGTGGCGCTCAGCCAGAGGCTGCGCCGGAACGACGAATCCTGGAGCAGCCCCGGTAACCGCAGGAAGTCGGGCCGGAACGCTTCGCCCCACTCCCAGAGGCAATGGCATTCGTCGACGACCAGGAGGTCTGGCCCCCACCGCCGCAAGGTTTCGCGAGCCGCCGGGTAGCGGAGCATTTCCGGACTCACGATCCAGGCCCGCGTCTCCGGCCCGGGGCGTCCTCCCGCTCCGCCGGCGCCCAGGGCGGTGCTGAGCCCGGCCGCGGCCAGGCTCGCGGCCTGCTGGCGCGCCAGCGCGGTCAGCGGCGTCACGAGCAGGGTGCGACGTCCCGGCTGGGCTGCGGCGCGCTCGTAGACCAGGCTCTTGCCTGCGCCCGTGTGGGCCACGGCGATGACGTGTCCCGGTGCCTCGAGGGCAGCCAGGGCCTGGCGCTGGAAGGGGCGAAGCTCAAGGGGCGGCACGGGCGCGGCCTTTTGCCAGCCGCGTGCCGCTCAGGCGGGATCTGCGCCCGCCGAACCGGAGCTGGCGGCGAATACCGACCGCGGGGTGCCGCTGCGGTAGCGCAGGTAAACCAGCCCGCCGATGGCGCCCACCAGGACCGTCAGGAGTGCGTTCAAGCTGAACACGTCGCCGCCGCGCTGGCTTCCCAGGAATCCGAACAGGAAAGCGAAAGCGGCGTGACCCGTACCGACGCCGGCGGGAAGAACGGGAAGCGCCGTGACCAGGAGTCCCAGCGGCACGACGACGAAGATGGCCAGCGTCTCGATCGAGCTTTCGCCCAATGCGCGCGCGTAAAGCAGGCACGAGGTGGCCACCATGAGGTGGATGGCAATCGAGATCAGCAGCGACTTGACCACCGTCCAGCGGTGATTGTGGTAGTGGCGAAGCCCCTCGTAGATCCGCATCACGGATCCGAAGCGCGGGCGTCCGACCGACAGCTTGCCAAGCAGGCGCATGAGCGGGTCGCTCGC
>CANFHS010000108.1 GCA_947446835.1 Bacteriovoracaceae bacterium | reverse complement strand
GTCGGTGGAGTCGATCATCAGGGGCACGCGGACCTTCTTGACCGCGAACTCCAGAAAACTTCGCATATCCTCCAGCTCGTCACGGTCCGGGTTGGCCAGGCAAACGTCCACGATCGCGGCCGCGTTCTTGACCTGCGCCCGGGCCACTTCGGAGGCCTCCTCGAACTTGCCGGCCACGATCAGGTCCTTGAACTTCTTCGAGCCGATCACGTTGGTCCGCTCGCCGACCAGGATGGGGCGGTCCCCGTCGGCAATCTCCAGGAAGTCCACGCCCGAAAGCAGCGAGCGCCGGTGGGGCACGGCCACGCGCGCCCGGTGCCGCTCGGCCAGGCGGGCCAGCGCCGCCACGTGGCCCGCGTGCGTGCCGCAGCAGCCGCCCAGCAGGTTGATCCAGCCGGATTCGCAGAAGCGTTCCAGGACCCGCGCCACCATCTCGGGCGTCTCCAGGTAGCAGCCGTTCTCATCGGGCAGGCCCGCGTTCGGCACGCAGGCCACCGGGAAGGGCGCCAGCTGGGCCATCGACCGGATCGAGTCGGTCATGAACTCGGGCCCGGTGGCGCAGTTCAGGCCGATGTAGAGCAGGTCGCGGTGGGCCAGCGAGGTCAGGAACGCCTCGGCCGACTGGCCCGCCAGGAGCGTGCCCATGGGCTCGATGGTTCCCGAAACCGCCACGGGACGGCTTTCGCCTTTCTCGGCAAAGAGGCGGTCCAGGGCCTTCAATCCGGCTTTGACGTTGCGGGTGTCCTGGCAGGTTTCGAGCAGGAAGTAGTCGACCCCGCCGTCCCAGAGTCCCAGTGCCTGGGCATGAAAATGGTGTTCGAGCTCGTCGAAGGTGACTCCGCCGGTCACCGAGATGGCTTTGGTGGTCGGGCCGATGGAGCCCGCCACGTAGCGGGGACGGTCGGGAGTCGAGTGGGTCTGGCACGCCTGGCGCGCCAGACGGGCTGCCGCCACGTTGATCTCGTAGGCCTTGTCCTGAAGGCCGTACTCGGCCAGCACCAGCGGGGTCGCGCCAAAGGTGTTCGTTTCGACAATGTCGGCGCCCGACTGCAGGTAGGCCTCATGGATGGCCAGGATGACGTCGGGCCGGGTCAGGTTCAGGTTCTCGTTGCACCCTTCGAGCTCGGGGCCGCCGAAGTCCTGGGCGGTCAGATTCTTGCCCTGGAGAGCAGTTCCCATGGCCCCGTCGAGGACCAGGATTCGGTGGGCGAGGGCTTGGCGAATATTCATGATGCGGTGAGTATCACATGGTTCAGAAAACGGGCCAAACGACTCGGCGTTCCGGCTCCATTTCTTCTGGCGGGCGGCCATCCGGATGCTAGCCTGGAAGAAATGGTCAGCTCCTCGATTTCCACGCGCAGAACGATCTGGATCGGCCTGGGGTTCCTGGGTGTGTCGCTCATCTGGGCCTTGTACTTTGCCTACGTGCCGGTCCGCGCCCGCGAACGGTTCGGTCTGAGCGCGCTGGAGGTGGGTTGGCTGACCACCTTGAACCACCTGCTCACGCTGGTCCTCCTGCCCGTGTTCGGCGCCTGGAGCGATCGCACCCGCACCCGCCTGGGCCGCCGCCTGCCGTTTGTCCTGGTCGGTGCTCCCCTGGGAGCGTTGCTGTTTGCGCTGATTCCCAGGGTTACCGTGGCGGCGGGCGTGGGCGTCTTTGTGCTTCTGCTGGCGGGCTTCAATCTGGCCATGGCCGCGTTCCGTTCGCCGCTTGTGGCGCTGATGCCCGATCTGACGCCTTCCGAGGCCCGCAGCAAGGCCAACGCGCTGATCAACCTGATGGGCGGCCTGGGCGCTCTGCTGGCCTATTTCGGGGCCAGGGCGCTGCTCGGGATGGGCGAAGAGGGGCTTTACCTGGGCGGTGCGCTGGCGCTCCTGGTGCCTTGCCTGCTGGTCGTGGTCCGCATCCGGGAACCCCAGGCCCAGGGTCCCGCGGGCCCCGGAGCGCTCCGGGAGCTGCTCGAAGGGCTTCGTGAACTGCGCCGGCCCGAGCAGCTGGGGCTGCGTTTTTTGCTCGGGGCTCTCTTGGCCTGGTTCATGGGATTCAGCGCCATCGGCAGCTTCTTCACCAGCTTTGCCAAGTTCCATCTGGGCGTGCCCGAAGGCACCGGCGCGCGCATTCTCGGGGTCTTTGCCCTGAGCTTCATCGCCTGCGCGGTGGGCGCGGGTCGCCTGTCCCTGCGCTGGGGCCGCAGGCCAGTGGTCCGGTGGGGCTTGGCGCTCCTGGCGGCCGCTCTCTTCGGCGCTTCGCAGGCCCGGGGGCTCGGGCTGGTGACCGGGGCCATGGCAGTGGCGGGCGCGGCCTGGGCCCTGGTCAACGTGAACTCGCTGCCCATGGTGCTCGACTCGGTGGCCGCCGAACGGACCGGGGCCGCAACGGGCATCTACTACCTGTTCTCGACCCTGGGCGGGGTCCTCTCGCCGCCCCTGGCAGGGCGATTCGCGGACCGCTGGGGTTACCCTGCCATGATCCAGCTCTGCGGGGCGTTCTTTGCTCTCGCTTGGCTCATCATGGCCAAGGTCCAGGGCGGGGAAGCCAGGCCCCCCGGAGGCCTTCATCATGCCTGAGCCCACCTTCCGGATTTTCGCGCACCGGGGCTACTCCGCGCGCTATCCCGAGAACACGCTTCTCGCCTTTCGCAAGGCGCTCGACGCCGGTGCCACGGGAGTCGAGCTCGACCTGCAGTGCCTGAAGAGCGGTGAATTCATCGTGCTTCACGACGCCACCCTGGAGCGCACCTCCAACGGGCATGGGCCCGTGCAGGAGCGCTCGTTGACCGAGCTTCGGCAGCTGGATTTCGGCCAAGGGGAGCGGCTTCCGACCCTCGACGAGGTCCTGGCGCTGGTGCCTCCGGAGCGCTGGCTCAACCTCGAGCTGAAGGGCGAGACCTTCACTGCCGCGGATGCCCAGAGATTGCTCCGGCATCTGCAGCAAAGCGGACGGGTGCCTGGCCGCATCCACGTCTCGAGTTTTCATCACGAGCTTTTGCGTGTTTTTGCCCGCGCCGGGGTCGAGACCGGAATGCTTCTGGGCGAGGAGCACCGGGCGCTTCCGCCTGCCGAACTGTTGCGCCGGGTCTGGTCCGTTCGCCCGGCCTGCATCAATCTGCCCATCCAGGCGTTCGAACGCGTGGGCCGTTGGAAGCTCAGGGTGCTTCTGACGGGGTTTCGACTGCTGGGGTCGCGGCTCCTGTTCTGGACCGTGAACCGGCAGGAGGACTGGGAACGCGTACGGCCTTGGGCCGACGGTCTGATCACCGACGAGGTCGAAAAGGCTCGGATCTGGTCGGGAGTCTGAAGTGAGGTGAAAATGGAGCGGGACAAGGGGCTCGAACCCTCGACCTCCACGTTGGCAACGTGGCGCTCTAGCCAACTGAGCTAGTCCCGCTCATCACTTCGTCGACAGTGATAGTGGAGATACACTGGCCTTGAGGCGACGGTCAAGTAAGACTTTAAGTTTCCCGGCAGGGCGGGCAAACTGGTTTCCGACATGAAGATCTACACCAAGAAGGGCGATACCGGGGAAACGGGGCTGTTCGGGGGCGAACGGGTTCCCAAGGACCACCTTCGGATCCGGACCTATGGAACCCTGGACGAGCTGAACTCCATCCTGGGCATGACTTTGACCCAGGCGGGCGCACCCGACTCGCTGCGCACTTCCTTGGCGCGCGTCCAGGCCGAGCTGTTTCAGCTGGGGGCCGAGCTGGCCACCCCCCGGGGCAAGGGGGTGCCTTCTGGGCTCATCGACGAGCCCCAGATCGAGCTCCTGGAGCGTGAAATCGACGCCATGGAGGCCAGCCTGCCTCCCCTGAAAACCTTCATCCTGCCCGGCGGGAGCGCCTGTGCGGCGCACCTGCACCTGGCCCGGACCGTGGCCCGTCGCGCGGAACGGGAGCTCGTGGCCTTGAACCGTCAGGAGCCCCTTCGCGAAGCGGTGCTCCGGTACGTGAACCGGCTCAGTGATGCGCTTTTCGTGGCCGCCCGCTTTGCCAATCACACCGGCGGCATTGCCGACGTGCCCTGGGTGGCTCCCGCTTAAGGGGCCGCGTCCTCGTCGGGGGCTGCCTTGTTTTTACGCTGCTGCAGCTTCAAGGCCTTGGCTTCGAGCCGGGCCTTGCGGGAGTCCTTGCGCGCGTTGAGGGCCAGCTTCTTGAGCCGGACCTTTTCCAGGCGCTGTGAGCGGAGCGTCCGGAAGAAGTCGCGGACGTACACTTTGGCGGACCAAAGGCTGAGCGCCAGCGAAACGTACAGAAGCACCTGGCCGATCGGGTAGAGCGGAATCCCGAAGAGTCCCTCCTTGGCCATGATGAACGGTATGGCCACCATCTGGGTGGCCGTCTTCCATTTGCCGCCGGGCGAGGCTTCAATCACCACGCCTTCGGCCGAAGCCAGCGCCCTCAGGCCCGTGATGGCCAGTTCGCGACAGACCAGGAGCATGGTCACCACCGCGGGAATGCGATCCAGCTGCTGGAGCATGATCACCGAGCAGACCACCAGGAACTTGTCGGCCAGCGGATCCATCAGCTTGCCGTAGATCGTGACCAGACCCTGGACCCGGGCCACGTAGCCGTCGAAGTAATCCGTGATGGCGGCCAGGCTGAAACACACGCCTGCCACGATGTCCCAGTGCGGCTGCTGGGCCATCAGGGCGGCGACGACCAACGGCACCATCAGCATCCTCACCAGGGTGAGGATATTGGGCGTATTGGCGAACTGAAGTTCGTGATCGTGCTCGGAGGGGATCTTGAAGGGCACGGGCCCACGTTAGGAGAGCGGGCGCGGGTTTGTAAAGGCGGAAGAATGCCTTAGGATGGGGGAGTGAAGCGCGCCTCCGTGTGGCTCTCTCTGGGCCTTCTTTTATCGCAGCCCATCGGTGCCTCCGAGCCGCCGCCCTTGGCTGGGCAGGTCAGCCCGGCGCTCCTGAAGCGGGTCATCGACGACCGCGAGGTGGTTTCGAGTGCCCGCATTTCCGACCTGGCGGCGCCCGGTCCGCAGGGGCAAAAAAAGGCCTACGACTACTGGGCGCTGGTCCGGGTCAACGCTTCGCTTCAGCAGACGCATCGGGCGTTGACCGACTACGCGTCCTACGCGCGCCTGGTGCCCTTCGTCACACGCTCCACGTACTCATCCCTGGACCAGACGCTGGATCTGGAAGGCGGCATCTTTGGTTGGCGCCTCCGCTCGCTGCTGCACTTCGAGGAGAAAGGTCCGCGCCAGGTGGCCTTCCGCGTGGTGGCGGGTTCGTTCACGGGGATGGCGGGTCAGGCCGTCTTTGAGAGCCTCGGAGAAAAGGGGACCCTGGTGCGTTTTTCAGGAGGCACCACGGCAATCGACTTTCCGCCGGCCTTCGTCATGGAGCGGGGGGCGGAAATTGTCTTTGGAGTCACCGGGCGGCGTATGCGATCCTACATCGAGGATTCACGGACGGCACCGGTTCCATCTGCAGGAGGCAGAGCGAATGACCCAGAAATCCCCCAACCTCGGCATCGTGCGCCCCGCCCTTCCTTCTGAAGGGGCGGACCGGCCAGAAAAGCGCCGCCTGCCTCGGCTGGCCCTGGCGTCCGAACAGTTCCGCCTTTCCAGCAACGGCAAGGTCTATCCTGTGGCGGACATCTCCACCGGCGGTCTGGCGTTGACCCTCATCGAAGCGCAGGATCTGGCCCAGTTTCCGGTCGGCTCGCTGCTGGAAGGGCATCTGAACCTGCAGCGCGAAAAGCACGAAGTCCTGGCCCGCGTCCGGAACGTCGGGCGCGACCGCGTGGGCTGCGAATTCGAGAACGTCTCGGAAGGCCTGAGGGAGGCCTTGGCGCGCTACCTGGATCCCATCGAACTCGGCAAGCTGCTCAGGCCCATGCCCGGCCTGGATTCCGGAATGCTGTGGTACCAGGGCCCTTCGAACACTCACCTCATGCTCTGGAGGGGCACTGACGGGCAGTACCGCCGCCTGGCGGTCCAGGTCCTGGGCAACTCCATCCACTGGGACTCGGTCGACGGTGTGGTCACCGGAAAGTCCCATTCTGCCTTCGAGCCCGACGAGGTCCGTGGCGTTCTGCGCTTTGAGACCCTGGTTTTCGAGCGGGATGAGAAGCCCGACCCGTCCAAGCTCCAGGTTGCAAAAAACCTGCTCGTGCGGTCTAACCTGCCCAAGGATCTGGTGGGCTGGTGTTCGCGGCAGCTGCGCTTCGACTGACCGGCCTGACCCTTCAATCCGTTTTTTTGAGGATCAGGACAGATGGACCGCAATTTCGCCCTCGAATTCGTCCGAGTCACCGAGGCTGCAGCGCTGGAAAGCGCGCGCTGGATGGGCCGCGGTGACGAAAAGGCCGCCGACCATGCCGCGGTCGAAGCCATGCGCAAGATGCTCGGCTCCATCTCGTTCGATGGCACCGTGGTCATCGGCGAAGGCGAGCGGGACGAAGCGCCCATGCTCTACATCGGCGAGAAGGTGGGCAAGGGCCATGGCCACAGCCTGGATCTGGCGCTCGATCCGCTCGAAGGCACCACCATCTGCGCCCGCGGGGGCAACAACTCCATTTCCGTGATCGCCATCGCCGAGCAGGGGCACTTCCTGCACGCGCCGGACTGCTACATGCAGAAGATCGCGGTCGGTCCCGAGGCCAAGGGCGTCATCGACCTGGCCGCGTCCCCCACCGAGAACCTGAACCGCATCGCGAGCGCCAAGCGTTGCCACGTGGAGGACCTGACCGTGGTCATCCTGGACCGGCCCCGCCACGCGGAGCTCATTGCCGAGGTCCGGCAGGCCGGAGCCCGCATCTACATGATCGGCGACGGCGACGTGTCGGCGGCCATCGCCACCTGCAAGCCGGAGTCCGGGGTGGATGTCCTGATGGGCACCGGCGGGGCTCCGGAAGGCGTCATCGCGGCCGCGGCCCTGCGCTGCACGGGCGGCGATTTCCAGGGACGCCTCGTGTTCGGCAAGGAAGAAGAAAAGTCGCGTGCGCGCCGCATGGGCATCGAGGACCTGGACAAGGTCTACCGCATCGACGAGCTGGCCCGCGGCAACGTCATGTTCTGCGCGACCGGCGTCACCCAGGGCGCTTTCCTCGAAGGCGTCCGCTTCTTTTCGGGCGGCGCCAAGACCCACTCGGTGGTGATGCGCTCCGAATCCGGCACGGTCCGGTACATCGAGGCCGAGCATCATTTTGACCGCAAGCCCAGGTACTGAGGCGGGAAGGAAGGCGGAACCATGGCACAGGCGGATATCGAACAGGTCCTGAACGTCGATCGCGACCAGTTTTTCCGGACCGTCGTGGCTTACGAACGGTATCGCGACTTTGTTGAAGGATGCACCCGGGTCGAGGTGGACCGCACTCCCGCGGCCGGCCCGCGCGTGACCTACTTCGTTTCCCTCATCAAGGACATCAGCTACACCCTCGACCACACCGAAAACGCCCAGACGGGCCGGGTGACCTGGAACCTCGTGGACAGCGACTTCCTGAAGAAGAATACCGGGCACTGGGAAATCGATTCCGCAGGCCCGGGCAAGACGCGGGTCAGGTATTCCATCGAGATCGAGTTCAAGATCCCGGTTCCGGGCCTCATCCTGAACCGCCTGGTCAAGAGCAGCCTGCCTTCGATGCTCAAGAACTTCGAAAAACAGGCCAAGAAAGGCTGAACCCACCATGACCTCAGGCGATGACGGAAAAAATCCCGATCTCAAGAGCCACGCGGCCGAGCTGCTTCGCAAGGCCGTGACGGTCGGCGTCGGCGCGGCCTTCCTGACCGAGGAAAGCCTGAGGAGCCTGGTGGGCGAGATCAAGCTGCCCAAGGAAATCCTGGGCGGCATCCTGGAGAGCGCGCAGAAGACCAAGAACGAGTTCCTGGCCCGTCTCTCGACCGACCTCCTGGAAAAGGTGACCAGCCGGCTGGACCCCAAGGCCGTG
>CANFHS010000107.1 GCA_947446835.1 Bacteriovoracaceae bacterium | reverse complement strand
CGAGCAACGCACCCCCACCACCCGGCCTTCTTCGACGCAAAGTCCGGTGGCCTCGACGCCCAAGACGCTCAGGCCCGGAATCTGGGCCAGATGCTCCTGCATCCGGCGGGCATAAAGCTGCTTATCGCATTGGGCCCGGGAGGAACGCACGGCTGGCCCCTTGCTCGAATTCAACCGGCGATATTGGATGGCCGTCAGGTCGGTGATCCGCCCCATCACTCCGCCCAAGGCGTCAATTTCCTTGATGAGCTGCCCCTTGGCCAATCCCCCCATGGCCGGGTTGCAGGACATGAATCCGATGCGCTCCGGGTTCAGCGTCAGCAAAGCCGTGCGGCTTCCCAAGCGTGCGCTTGCGGCGGCTGCCTCGCAGCCCGCATGCCCCCCGCCAATGACTAGTACGTCCCAGTGCGTCATCACGGGTGGGCCTTACCAAACTTGAGAGGATTTGTGGAGTAATGAAGAGTGGAGCGGGTGGCGGGTCTCGAACCCGCGACCTCGAGCTTGGGAAGCTCGCGCTCTAGCCAACTGAGCTACACCCGCACCTTCGGGCCACAGGTAGCGCAAGGCAGGAGTCCAGGCAAGGACTTACCCTTCGCAGTCCTCACAGCCCCCTTGCGGGCCGGACTCCGGGGTCTCCTGCGAAACCAGAACCTGCGTGGGTCGGCTCTGGTCGCGGTAGACGGTGATACCCTTGCAGCCCAGCCCATAGGCCAGCCGGTAGGCCTCCTCCACCTCACCCACCGTGGCAGGCTGGGGCAGATTGACGGTCTTGGAGACCCCGCTGTCCGAGTGCCGCTGGAAGACGGCCTGCATCCGGACGTGTCCTTCTACAGAAACCCGATAAGCAGGAGCCCAGGCGGGCCCCAGGATCTCCCCCAGGGCCTCTTCCCGCAGCTCGGCTCGCGGGTGCTTCTCCAGGAGCTTGGCCACGGCAGGGTGAACCTCCTGGAGCTTGGCTCCCGAAAGCACGTTTCTGTGGAAAAACCCGGCAAAAATCGGCTCAATTCCGCTTGAAACCCCGGCCAGGATGCTGATGGTCCCCGTCGGAGCCACCGTCGTCACCGTGGCATTGCGCAGGGGAGCATATCCAAGCCGCTCCCACATCGACCCCTTCCAGTTTCCGAAAGCTCCCCGCGTCCGCGCCAGGGCCGCAGAGGCCGCCTTGGCCTCGCGATCCACGAAGCTCATCAGCCGCTCCCCGAAGGCCCGTGCCTGGGGCGAATCATAGGGCAAACCCATCAGCAAAAGCGCGTCCGCAAAGCCCATCACGCCCAGACCGATCTTGCGGTTGCCCCGGGTCATGCGGCGGCTCCGGGCCAGCGGAAACACATTGGCATCCACCACGTTATCCAGGAACCGCACCGCCGTCGGAATATCCACGCGGAGCCGCTGCCAATCCAGCTCGCGGCCCTGAACGTACGCCGCCACGTTCAACGAGCCCAGATTGCAGCTCTCAAAGCCCAGAAGCGGCTGCTCCCCGCACGGGTTGGTGCTCTCCATGGGTCCAAGGCGCGGCGTCGGGTTGAAGCGATTGATCCGGTCCAGGAACACCAACCCCGGGTCACCGCAAGCCCAGGCACTTTGGGCGATGCGCGAGAAAAGCGCACGCGCCTCCACGGTCCGCACAGGAGCGCCAGTGCGCGGATCCCGAAGGGCCAATGCACGGCCCGAGGCCACGGCCTCCATGAACTCGTCCGTCACACCGACCGAGATATTGAAGTTCGTGATCGAACGCAGGTCGCGCTTGCTGTCGATGAAGGCCTCGATGTCGGGATGATCCACCCGAAGCACCGCCATGTTCGCGCCCCTGCGGGCCCCGCCCTGCTTGATGGTCTCGGTTGCGGTATCGAAAATCCGGATGAAGGAGACGGGCCCGGAGGCCACACCGTGCGTGGAGCGCACCGGCGAACCCGCAGGCCTGAGCTTCGAGAACGCAAACCCTGTGCCTCCTCCCGACTGGTGGATCTTGGCAGCGGCCTTGAGCGTATCGAAGATCCCATCGAGCGAATCCTCGATGGGGAGCACGAAACAGGCCGAAAGCTGGCCGCCGGGCCTGCCCGCGTTCATCAGGGTCGGGCTATTGGGAAGGAAGCGCAGGTCCAGCATCAGCTCGGAAAACCGGGCCTCCCAGGAGCGCCGATTCCGCGACTCCACCGAAGCGACCGCGCGCGCCACGCGATGAAACAGCTGCTCGGGCGTCTCGCACACCACACCCTGCGAATCCCGGAGCAGGTAGCGTTGGCGCAGGACGACAAGGGCGTTGTCAGAAAGCGCAGGCTTTGAGGTCACGAAACCATGGTACCGCATCCCGCGGCTCCGGGGTATCCTGGGATCATGACCGTGATCCGCTCCATCAACCCTGCCAATGGCCAACTGCTCCGCGAGATCCCCTTCTCGAGCGTCGAGGAACTGACAGCGGCCTTTGCGAGCGCACGGACCGCACAGAAGTCCTGGGCCCTCCTTCCGCTCAAGAAGCGTGCGGAGCTGCTCATCCAGCTCCGCGAGACGATCCTGAACCACGCCGACGACATCGTGAAACTCATCTCGAGCGAGAACGGGAAACCCGTGTTCGAGGTGGTCGCAACAGAGCTTCTGCCTGTGCTGGAGCTCATCACGTTCTTCTGCAAGAAGGCACGCCACACGCTGGAAGACCGCAGGATCCCGCTCAACCTCATGCGCCACCGTTCCAGCATCCTGCAGCGCTGGCCTCTCGGCGTCGTCGCCGTCATCTCACCCTGGAACTACCCGTTTCTGCTGCCCATCGGCGAGATCGTCATGGCGCTCATCGCTGGAAACTCGGTGCTCTTCAAGCCCAGCGAAGCCGCCTCCTCGATCGGGATGAAGATCCAGGAACTCATGGACGAGGCCGGTATCCCGCACGGGGTCTTCCAGACCCTCTATGGCGACGGCACAGTGGGCGCGGAACTTGTTCGCCAGCGCCCGGACAAGATCTTCTTCACCGGCAGCGTGCGCACGGGCAAGAAGATCATGGCCGCCGCCAGCGAGAACCTGACCCCGGTCTCACTCGAGCTGGGCGGCAAGGACGCCATGCTCGTACTGGCGGATGCGGACCTGGACTTTGCCACCAGTGCAGCCCTGTGGGGCGGATATTCCAACGCAGGCCAGGCGTGCGCCTCGGTGGAGCGCCTCATCGTGCACCATGCGGTGGCCGACGAGTTCAAGCGCAGGCTCCTGGAAAAGCTGGCCACCCTGCGCTCCGGACCCTCGGGCCCGCCGGGCTCCAATGACCTGGGACCCACCACCTTTGCCCCGCAAAAAGCCATTTACCAGAAGCACCTGGACGAAGCCCGGAGCCAGGGCGCGGAGTTCCTGGCAGGTGGCGAATTTTCCGAGGACGGCCGCTACCTGAAGCCCACACTGGTCACGGGAAGAACCATCGAGAACACCGAGATCTACAACGAGGAGACCTTTGGCCCGGTCATCGCCATGACCACCTTCCGCTCCGTGGACGAGGCCATCCAGAAGGCCAATGCGAGCCGGTATGGGCTCCTGGCCAGCGTCATCACGCGTGACATTTCGCAGGGCGAGCGGATTGCCCGCCAGCTCGAAGTGGGCACCGTCACCGTCAATGAGGTGCTCTACACGGCGGGCATCCCGGAGACTCCCTGGGGCGGCATCAAGGACACCGGCTTTGGCCGCAAGCACTCGGAAGAAGGGCTTCTGGAGTTCGTGCACACGCGGCACATCCACAAGCCAAAGGCTTCTTTCCTGGTCTTCAAGTCGCTGTGGTGGTTCCCCTACACGCCCTACCAGTACGGTACCTTCCGCGCGCTGCTGGAAACCTACCGCAAAAGCAGGCTTTCCAAGCTTCGCGCGGTTCCCCACCTGCTCTGGAACTTTGTCCAGTTCGTGAAGAACGAAAAACGGATCTGAACCGCGAAAGCCGAGGCTTCAGACGCGGGTCGGAGCGTTCTTGCGGATGTAATCCACCACGTCCGTGAGGCTTGCTCCGGGGGTGAAGACCATGCTGACGCCAGCCTTCTTGAGGAGGTCAAAATCCTCCTCCGGAATGATCCCGCCCACGACCACCAGGGCGTCTTCCAGACCTGCCTTGCGGATGCCATCGATCACCTCAGGCACCAGCGCATTGTGCGCTCCCGACAGGATGCTCATCCCGATGACGTGCACGTCCTCCTGGACCGCGGCTTCGACGATCATCTCGGGCGTCTGGTGAAGCCCGGTGTAGACCACCTCAAAACCCGCGTCCCTGAGGGCGCGTGCAATGACCTTGGCTCCCCGGTCATGACCGTCCAGCCCGGGCTTGGCAACGAGGACTCGAATCTTGGCATTGTCGTTCATCAAAAACTCCCTGCTTCGCGGTAAATTCCGAAAACTCCCCGGAGGGTGTCACACACCTCCTGGAGCGTGGCGTGCGCCGCCACGGCCTGCTGGATGGGCCCACACAGGTTCTGGCCGTTCTGGGCCGCATCCTTCACGAGGCGGATGCCTTCCTCCCAGGCTTGCTGGGGGCGCGAGCGCCGAAGCTCGGCCAGGCGCTGCACCTGCTTCTGCTCCACCGAGCGGTCGATGTAGAGGGTCGGGATGACCCGCTTGGGCTCGACCATCTGGAACTTGTTGACGCCCACCATCGCCTTTTCCTTGGTCTCCAGCTGACGCTGGAAGTGGTAGGCGCTGTTGGCGATCTCGGCCTGCGGAAACCCGCGCTCGACCGCGGCAACCATGCCGCCCATCTCGTCGATCTTGCGGATGTACTCGAGCGCCTCGGACTCGACCTTGTTCGTGAGCCACTCCACGTAATAGGAGCCGCCCAGCGGATCCGCCAAGTTGGCCACTCCCGACTCCTCGGCGATGATCTGCTGGGTCCTGAGCGCGATGGTGACCGCCTCATCGGTGGGCAGCGCCAGGGTCTCGTCCATCGAATTGGTGTGGAGCGAGTTGGTGCCCCCGAGAATGCCGGCCAGGGCCTGGACCGCGACGCGGGCAATATTATTGTACGGCTGCTGCGCCGTGAGCGAGACGCCTGCGGTCTGGGCGTGCGTGCGGAGCATCCATGAACGCGGGTCCTTGGCCCCGTAGCGATCCTTCATGAGGCGCGCCCAGATCCTGCGTGCAGCGCGGAACTTGGCAATCTCCTCGAAGAAGTCGTTATGGACGTCGAAGAAAAAGGAGAGCCGCGGGGCGAAATCATCGATCTTCATGCCGCGTTTGAGGCAGTCCTCGACGTAAGCCAGGCCGTCGGCCAGCGTGAAGGCCAGCTCCTGCACCGCCGTCGCGCCCGCCTCACGGATGTGGTAGCCCGAGATCGAAACCGTGTTCCAGCCCGGATAATGCCGGGTGCCGTACTCGATGGTGTCGGTCACCAGGCCCACGGCCGGACGCACCGGAAAGAGCCATTCCTTCTGGGCGATGTACTCCTTCAGGATGTCGTTCTGGAGGGTTCCGCGCACCTTCTCCCTGGGCACGCCCTGCTTCTCGGCCACCGCGAAGTACATGGCCAGGATGACAATGGCAGGACCATTGATGGTCATCGAGGTGGTGACTTCGCCCAGCGGGATCCCGCTGAACAGGGTCTCCATGTCCTCGATCGAGGAGACCGAAACCCCGCACTTGCCCACCTCGCCCTTGGCGCGGGGACTGTCGGCGTCGTAGCCCATCAGCGTGGGCATGTCGAAGGCCGTGGAGAGGCCCATCTGGCCCATCTCGAGCAGCTGCTTGAAGCGGCGATTGGTATCCACGGCCGAACCGAAGCCCGCGAACTGGCGCATGGTCCAGAGCTTTCCGCGGTACATGGTGCGCTGGACGCCGCGGGTGAACGGGAATTCACCGGGCATCCCGAGGTCCCGCTCGAAGTCGAAGCCCGCATCCGCCAGGTCCGCTGGCGTCGACAGGAGGGGAACCTCCATGTCGCTCCAGGTGGTGAAGCTGGCCGCGCGGTTCGGAAACTTCTTCTCACCGGCTTCGCGACGGGCGCTCCACTCGGCCTGCGCCTTGCGGATCCTTTCGAGAGTGTCCTTTTCAGTATCGGCCATGGGCTTGAGTCCCCTTCCCCGTTCAGTTCAGATGGGCGAATTCCTGGGCGGCGATCACGATCCGCTGGATTTCGGAGGTCCCTTCGTAAAGCTCGGTGATCTTGGCATCGCGGAAGTTGCGTTCCACGACGTATTCCTTGGTGTACCCGTAACCGCCGTGCACCTGGATGGCCTTGGTCGTGATCCACATGGCTGCTTCGCTGGCCGCGAGCTTGGCCATGGCGGCTTCCTTGGTGTAGCTGAGCCCCAGGTCCTTGCACTTGGCGGCATGCCACGTCAGCAGACGCGCGGATTGCAGGCGGGTGGCCATGTCGGCAATGAAGAACTGGATGGCCTGCAGGTTCTTGATCGGCCCACCGTGCTGTTCGCGCTCGCTGGCAAAGCGCTTGGAAGCGTCCAGGGCGCACCGGGCGATGCCCAGCGCCTGCGAGGCGATCCCGATGCGGCCGCCATCGAGCGTGGAGAGCGCGATCTTGAAACCCTTGCCCTCCTGCCCAAGCAGGCAATCCGCAGGCACGAAAACGTCATCAAAGAACAGCTGGCCGGTCGAGGAGCCCGTGATGCCGAGCTTGTCCTCAAGCTTGGAGACGCTGAACCCCGGGGACTTGGTGTCGACGATGAAGGCGCAAATGCCCTTGTAGCCCGCCTGCGGATTGGTGTTCGCGAACACCACGCAGATGTCCGCTTCCTTGCCGTTGGTGATCCAGTTCTTGGAACCCTTGAGCTTGTAGCCGCCATCCACCTTCTGGGCCTGCAGCTTCAGGCCCGCAGGATCCGATCCGTGACCGGGTTCGGAGAGGGCGAAAGAGCCGAGCTTCTCGCCCTTGGCCATGGGCTTGAGCCACTTATCCTTCTGGGCGTCGGTGCCGTACTCGCTGATCGGCCAGCACGACAACGAATTGTTCACCGACATGATGACGCCGCTTGAGGCGCAGGCCGCCGAGATTTCTTCCATCGCCATGGCGTACGAGACGGCGTCCATCCCCGAGCCACCCCACTGCTCGGGCACCATCATGCCCATCAGCCCCATGTCTCCCAGCTGCTTGACGATCTCGGTGGGAAAACGGCCTTCGCGGTCGATCTCCGCGGCCTTGGGCGCGATCTCGGCGCGGGCAAACTCCCGCACCTGCTCGATCAGCATCTTCTTGGAATCGTCGGTCTCAGGCCACCCGTAGATCATCTGGTCAACCCCTGGAAAGTCGGTTTGCGCTTCTCGACAAACGCCGTCATGCCCTCGCGCTGGTCATGGCTGCCGAACATGCGGCCAAACGCCTGCGCCTCGGCGTCGAGCTTGTAATTCAGGCCCACCACCTCCGAGAACTCGTTCATGAGCTCCTTGGCCTTGGACACGGCGGTGCGGGACTGCTGGCTGATCTGCTGGGCAAGCTCCAGGACCTTGGTCCTGAACTCGGCAGCCGGATACACGTGGTTCACCAGGCCCATGGCCTGGGCCTCGGCGGCCTTGACCCTCCGGCCCGAGAAGATGAGCTCCTTGGCCATCGGGAAACCGACGAACTTGGCCAGACGAAGGGTCGCGCCAAAACCCGGAATGATCCCCAGACCCACCTCGGGCTGGCCAAACACGGCCACGTCGCTGGCCACGATGAAGTCGCAGGCAATGGCCATCTCGGTGCCTCCGCCCAGGGCAAACCCGTTCACGGCGGCGATGGTGGGCTTGGGCATCAACTCCAGGAGCTTGCTGACCTCGTGACCGAGCTGGGCAAAGCCCGTCCCCTCACCCGCCGACTTGTCCTTCATCTCGGCGATGTCGGCTCCCGCGATGAAGGCCTTCTCCCCCGCGCCCGTCAGGACGACCACGCGGACGGATTCGTCGCGCGCAAGCTCGCCCAAGGCATCCCGGAGCTCCGAAAGGGTCTCGCTGTTCAGGCAGTTGAGCACCTTTTCGCGGGCGATGGTGACGATGCGGACTCCCGGATCGACCGATTCAATCCGAATATTATTGAACGTCATAACGATAGAAACCCCGACCCGATTTGCGTCCCAGCCAGCCCGCCGAAACATACTGCTTGAGCAGCGGCGAGGGGCGGTACTTGGTGTCG
>CANFHS010000106.1 GCA_947446835.1 Bacteriovoracaceae bacterium | reverse complement strand
GTAAAGGTCCAGACCGGCATCGTCGGCGTGCGCCCGGGTGGGCAGGATGGCGCCTTCGGCAACCCGTTTGACCGGCAAAATCCCGTGTTCGTTTCCATTCGACATGCGATCCTCCATTCACTTATGAACAGGGCCTCCAGAAAAGAGACCCGCCATGAAATTGCCTCGCGCCATCCTGTTTGACAACGACGGTGTTCTGGTTTCGAGCGAGCCCCGCCATCGGGCCGCCTGGGGCCGCCTGCTGGTCGACCTGGGCCTGCCCTACTTCGAGGAAGAGCTGGCCTCGATGGCCGGACGGACGGCACCCAAGATCCTGGTGGACCTGCTGGACAAGTACCGCCCCGGCTGGGACCCCGCCCGGCACGACGTGGACGCCCTGGTCCTGCGCAAGAACGACTACTACCTGGAAAGCCTCCGGACCGAGGGCCTGCCCGCCTACCCCGGCGTCCGCGAAGGCCTGATGTGGCTCCGATCCCAGAAGATCTCCATCGCCGTGGTTTCCAACGCCAAGAAGCGGGAGCTCGAGTTCGCCCTCTCTTCGAGCCGCCTGGTCGAATTCTTTGACCTGGTGATTTCGCGCGACGAAGCCCCCAAGCCCAAACCCGACCCCGCAGGCTACCTGTACGCGGCGTCGTATTTCGGAGTGGAACCCGGGCATGCCCTGGTGGTCGAGGACACGCCCCCCGGCATCCAGGCCGGCCTCATGGGCGGAATTCCGTGCGCGGCCGTGCTGTCGTCCTTCAGCCGCGAGACCATGACCACCCCGGTGCCGGGAAGACCTGACCTGCAGCCCCGGATCATCGTGGAGTCGATGCCAGAGCTTTTTGAATGGCTGTCGCAACTTCCGCGACACTGAGCTCGGACTGCTGCCCCGAAGACAGGTCCTTGAGCAGCACCGTTCCGCGGGCCAGCTCGGCTTCGCCGAACAGGACCGCGAACCGCGCGCCGTGCCGGGTGGCCTGCTTGAGCTGGACGCCGAAGCCCCCGACCTCGAGCGGGGTCATGACCCGGAGCCCCGCCTCGCGGAGGCTGCCGGCCACCCGCTCGGCCACGGGCCGGTCCTGGGCACGCGGCAAGGTCACGAAAACATCCGTGAAGGAGCCGGGCTGCGGCAGCAGGTTGTGGACCTCGAGGAAGTTGCGCAGGCCCACGTCGCCCATCCCGAAGCCCACGCCTGAAAGCTTGTGGTTGCCGAACAGGGCCAGGAGATTGTCGTAGCGGCCCCCTCCGAACAGCGCCCGCCGGTTCTCGGGAGACGTGTCGTAAACCTCGAACACGGTTCCCGTGTAGTAATCCAGGCCGCGCATCACGGTCGGGTCGAACACCACGCGGCCCTCGGCCACGCCGGACTGGCGCAGCAGCTCGAAGAGCTGCCGAAGCTCTTCCGCCCCTTCGCAGGGGTTTTCCGCAGCCACCTTCTCGAAGCCCGCGCTGAAGAACTGGTCCAGCCGCGCGCGCCGGGATTCGTCGATCCCCAGCTCCTGCAGGCGGGCCTGGAACTTTTCCTCGCCGATCTTGTCGCGGGCATCGATGGCCTTGGTCAGCGCCAGGGTTCCCTGGGCGTCCAGCCCCATGGACTTCGTGAAGAAATGGTCCATCAGGCGCCGGTTGTTCACCTTCACCGAGACCCACTGTTCTCCCCCGAAAGCGCGCATGATCTCGAGCGCCACCTGGATGATCTCGGCGTCCGCCAGCAGCGGGTCGCCACCCAGGATGTCGCAGTTGGGCTGCCAGAACTCCCGCAGGCGGCCGCGCTGCGGGCGCTCGTAGCGCCACAGGTTGGGGATGGCGAACCAGCGGATGGGCCGCGGCAGCTCGTGGATCTTGCCGGCCACCATGCGGGCCAGGGTCGGCGTCATCTCGGGACGGACCGCGATCTTGCGGTCGCCGCGGTCCACCATCCAGTAAAGCTGCTGATTGACGATTTCCTCGCCGGTCTTGGCGGCATAAAGTTCGAAGGGTTCGAACAGGGGGCCGTCATATTCCTGGAAGGAATACCGGGTCACCACGTGGCGCAGCCGATCGAACATCCAACGCTGGATGCGCATGTCATCGGGGTAGAAATCGCGGGAGCCTTTGTAGGGTTGGGTCGGGAGCGCCATGGAAAAGGCAGTACTATACTTCGTCGCTCGGATTGAGTATTTTTTGAGCCCATGAGAGTCGCCGCCATCCAGATGAATTCGACCCCGGACAAGGCCCGAAACCTGTCCCAGGCCCACCAGCTTTTCCTCGAGGCCCTGGACCGGAAGCCCGATCTGGTGGCATTCCCCGAGAACTTTGCCCTGTTCTGCGAAAAATCCGCCGACTGGCGTGAAGGAGCCGAGACCCTGGACGGCGTGGTGGTGTCCACGCTGCAGGAATGGGCGGCCGAATACGACGTCCACATCCTGGGCGGCAGCATGGCGCTCAAGACCCGGAGCCGGGCCAAAGGGGCCGCCAAGATCACCAACTCCAGCCTGATGATCGCCTCGGACGGCGAGATCGTGGCCCGCTACGACAAGATGCACCTTTTTGATGCCGAGCTGGCCGGCGACAAGACCGCCTACCGCGAAAGCGACCTGGTGGCGGCCGGCAAGAAGCCGGTCCTGGCCAAGACGTCGCTCGGCGACTTCGGAATGGCCGTCTGCTACGACCTGCGGTTCCCCGAGCTGTTCCGGAAGTACTCCGAAAAGGACGCGGCGGCCATTTTCCTGCCCTCGGCCTTCACCGCGCTGACTGGCAAGGCGCACTGGGACTCGCTGACCCGGGCTCGCGCCATCGAGAACCAGGCCTATTTCATCGCCCCGGCCCAGTGGGGCGAGCACTACCCGGGCCGGCAGACCCACGGTCACACCCGCATCGTCGACCCCTGGGGTCGCATCCTGGCCGAACGCCCATCCGGGATCGGGGTCACCTGGGCCGACCTGAGCAATGACGAGCTGAACCGCGTGCGTCGCGAAATCCCCTGCCTTCAGAACCGGAGACTCTGAACCCATGTCGCCCGAGCTGCCGGTCATCCTGGTCACGGTCACCGGAAGGGATACCCCCGGCATCACTTCGGGCCTGGCTGCCGTCCTGGACGAGCACCAGGCGCGGCTGCTGGACATCGGGCAGTCGGTCATCCCGCCGGTCCTGAGCCTGTCGCTGCTTTTCGAGATCCAGGCGTCGGCACGCGAAGAGCTGCTGCGATCGCTCCAGGCCTTCTGCGTCCAGATGGACCTGAAGCTGGTGTTCCGCACCTTGACCGCGACCGAGCTGGCCGAGCACCCGCGGTTCTCACCGCGCGCCAGCCGCTTCGCGGTGACCCTCATCGCCGGCCAGGTACCCGCCCGGGCCCTGCACCGGGTGGCCGAGACCCTGGCGCGCCACCGCTTCAACATCGACGAGATCCAGCGCCTTTCCGAGGGGCACTTCGGGTGCGTGGAGCTGCTGGTGTCGAACCTGAACCCGGTGGATCTGGCCGAGCTCAAGCGCGAGCTGCTGGCCCTTTCCCGCGAGGTGGGAGTCGACATCGCCTTCCAGTCCGAAGGACTTTACCGACGCGCCAAACGCATGATCGTGTTCGACCTGGATTCGACCTTGATCCAGTCCGAAGGCATCGACGAACTGGCGCGAGAACTGGGACGTCATGACGAAGTGGCGGCCGTGACCCATGCGGCCATGCAAGGCGGCATGGACTATGATGAAAGCCTGCGCCTCCGCGTGGAAAAGCTGCGCGGCCTGACTGAGGCGCAGATCGACGCGGTGTACTCACGCATCGAGCTCACGCCCGGTGCCGAAGAGCTGATCCGCGCGCTCAAGGCCCTGGGCTACCGGACCGCGCTCATCAGCGGCGGCTTTGGCTGCCTGGCCGAGCGCATCCGGAGCCGCCTGGGCATCGACCGCGCTTTTGCCAACGAGCTGGAGATGAGCCAAGGCCGCGCGACCGGCCAGGTGCAGCTGCCCATCGTCAACGCCCACCGCAAGGCCGAGCTCCTGGAGGAGCTGGCCCGGGCCGAGGGCATTCCGCTGGACCAGGTCATTGCTGTCGGGGACGGCGCCAACGACCTGCTGATGCTCGAAAAGGCGGGGCTTGGAATTGCCTTCAAGGCCAAACCCGTGCTGCGCCAGAGCGCGGACTGCGCGCTGGAACAGAGCAGCCTGAGCTCGATCCTGTACCTGCTTGGCCTGTCAGGCCGCGAGCTCCAGGAGCTGCTCCCCTAGCACCAGAGCCCCGGGTCTGAGGACTCAGGTGCGCGGGTTGCGGCGGGTTTCCGGCTGCGCGAGCTGACGAAGGCCCTTCAGGCGATCCAGCTCGTCCGCGGGGATGTCCGTTCCCGAGCTGCCGGTGAAACCGGCCCGGACCTCCTCCTCGTAGCCCTGGTAGCAGCGTGCCGCGATCGGCGAATGCGGTGCGCTCCGGACGCAGGCCGCGAAATACAGCTGCGGCAGCTCGGCAATCGGCAATTCGCCCAAGGGAAGCTGCACACGCGCCAGCAGGTAAAGCGCATCCGCCAGGGCGGCGCCCTGGGGACGCGTGCGCAGGAACTGGTGCAGCAGGCCCGCGGCCCGCAGATCGGCCACCAGGCCCGAACGGTCCATGGGGAAGGAGTTCAGCTTGTCAGCGCGGGCCGCCCACTCCTGGGCCCGTTTGAGCAGCGACTGCGGGTCCTGGGCACCGGGGCTGCGCGCCTCCGCCATCCACTCCAGCAAGCTGGCTTGCCAGCCCCGCGCTGCGCTCTTGAGCGACTCCGAAGCGCTGCCCGCTTTCAAGGCCCGGTCTACCAGGGCCTGGGCCCGCGCGGGGTCCTCCTTGACCCGGACCGCGATGGCCAAGGACGAGCGGAGCGACTCTTCCCACTCCGGGCTGCGCGCGGGAGCGCTCTCGAGGATCTTGCCGTACTCGGTCAAGGCCGAATCAAAGCGACGGGTGGCGGCAAAAAGATGCGCGCGATCCACCGGGCTGAGCTTCTGGACTCCGGCATCGGTCGGGTTCGCGACCACGGACTCGCCGCCGGGCGCCTGCGAGTGGCAGGTCACGCAGTAGCCGGTCACCGAACGCAGCAGGTGGCGCGCGTAGACCGGCTGCCCCTGCTTGAAAGCACGGGCGGCGCGCCCGGTTTCTTCGGCCAAGCCTGAGGCCAGCAGACCCACCGTGGGGTCGGTGTCGGGCGAAACGGAGCGCATCTGCGGCAGCTCATGGGCCAGCTCGGCCAGCTGGCTGGAATCCCTCATGACCTGCTGCCTTGTCGCGGGAATCTCGAGGGCCTTGGAATCGGCCAGCTCCACGGTCAACGACCGCACGAGCGGTGCCATCTGCCGCATCTTCTGGCTCCAGGGCGCTGTCGCCGGAGCCGACTGGGCGGCCCAACCGCTCGCTCCCAGCCATCCCACTCCCAGCAAACCCACCGCCATCATCCCCGACGAAAATTTCACTGGCTTGAGCATCGATCCGGTTCCTCGTTGTCCATCAGGGTACGCAGGAAGTCCGCCGGACGCCAGAGGCTAAACTCCACAAAAATAATGGAAAATACGGCGTCAAGACGCCGAGGGACAATTCGACCCGCCGGCGAGCGGAATTGTCCCGCCGCGCCCATCCCGACACCTTGGAAATGAGCCTCAACGAACGGCAGCTTGGCACGGACGATGCTCTGCTTCCTGTCCAGGAGCATTGCACCCCCGTGAACATCGCCTTTTTTGATACCCAGGGATTCGAACGCGCGTCTTTTGAATGGGCCAACCAGGCGCACGGTCACCGCATCCGCTTCCTGGAGCCTCGGCTCACGAGCCAGACCGCCTTGCTGGCCGAAGGGTCTGACGCGGTATGCTCGTTCGTCAACGACCGGATCGACCGGGCAGTCCTTCGGGAGCTCAAGGAGCTTGGCATCCGGCTCGTGGCGTTGCGCTGCGCGGGCTTCAACCACGTGGACCTCGCTGCCGCGCGCGAGCTGGGCATTTCGGTGGTGCGGGTGCCCGCGTACTCACCGCATGCCGTGGCGGAACACGCGGTGGCCCTGCTCCTCACCCTGAACCGCAAGATCCACCGCGCTCATTCGCGCATCCAGGACCTGAACTTCTCGCTCAACGGCCTCGTGGGCTTCAACCTTCACGGCAAGACGGTGGGGGTCGTGGGCACAGGGCGCATCGGCGAGGTCTTTGCGCGCATCCTGCTGGGTTTCGGCTGCTACATCCTGGCCCACGATCTGCGACCCGTGCCCGGTCTGAGCGCTCTGCCCGAGGTCCGCTACGCGCCGCTGGATGAAGTGCTGGAAGGCTCCGATGTGGTGTCGCTCCACGTGCCGCTGACTCCCGCCAGCCACCACCTGATCGACGCCAGCGCCCTCAGCCGGATGAAGGCCGGGGCCCTGCTCATCAACACGGGCCGGGGCGGCCTCGTGGACTCGCACGCGCTGGTCGAGGCCCTGAAGTCCGGCCACCTGGGTGGCGCGGCGCTGGACGTCTACGAGGAAGAGGAGAACGTGTTCTTCAGGGACCTGTCCGACCAGGTCCTGCAGGACGACACGTTGGCGCGACTGCTGACCTTTCCCAATGTGCTGATCACGGCCCACCAGGGCTTCCTGACGCGCGAAGCGCTGCAAGCCATCGCGGAAACCACGCTCGCCAACGTGACCGAGTTCGCCCGCGGCGAGACGCTCCGCAATCGCATCGAAAGCCAGCCCGAAGAACGACCTGTCGAAAAACCCACCAGTTGGAGGAGCCATGCTGAAGACGCTGAATGCCTTGGTTAACCTGGCAGGCCTTGCCCTGTTCCTGAATGGAGTGACCGGAGGAGCCCATAGCGAACTCTGGAGCCTCGGCTTCCTCATGATGGTCACCTCGGCGGTGGCCTGGGTGGTCCTGTTCCTGGGTGCCGGTCAGGGCGGAGAAAACCAGCTCACCGCCTTTGGGCTCACGACCGGGACGGGCCCGGAGCTGGCTTCGCGGCCGGCGCCAAGGCTCCAGCCGGTACCGCCGCCTCGCCGCCGCCCGGAAGGCCCTTCGCCTCAAGCTTGATGGAAGCCGGAGCCACCAGGGCCGGGTGAAGCCGGCGCTCCGCCTCGCGAGCGCGCGCCAGGGCCAGCTCCAGCTCGCGCTCCAGGTACTTCTTGCCATGACTTTCGAAGCCGGATCGCATGCGGGACCGGCCCAGGCGGGACAGCAGATCGGTCTGCTTGAGCAGGTCCAGTTCCACCCGGAGGGCCAGGGTCACGTCCACCGAGCCCGGCCGGGCCGACTCGCCAGCGGTGGCGGGCTTGGCCTCATGGCATTCCGCGTGGAGCCACTCGCCCCAGGCGTCGAAAAAATGGTCGCTATACACGTCCCTCACCCACAACGTGGCCGCCTCGCGGTTCGCAACCAGGCGCCGATCCAGGATCTGTCGCACGGGCTTCATCCTGCCCGGCGCGATGTCGAGCTTCCTGACCACCAGCTCGGGCACGGAGGGTCGGGTCAGCGGGGAACGCAGCCCCTCCTTCTCGAAGTCGCTCCAGGGCTCCACCCGGCCTCCTGGCCACTCCAGGTCGGGCCGGGCGCTCGTGGCCAGGTAGACCTCACTGCGCGCTGCCAGCTGACGGAGGAACACCTCAAGGCGCTTTTCGCGCGGAACGGCCGCCATGCGCGAAACTTCCGATTCATCCAGCTTCACGTCGCACGGAAAGCCGTCGCAGCCGTCCACCTGCGACCGCGCCTCGGAGTCCCAGGCGCCCCAGGCCGAGTATTCCGGGCCCCAGGGGCTCCGCGCTTCGGGCAATGCCTGCAGCCCCTCCTGCCAGGCACGACAGTCTGACGGAACCTGCTCCTCCGCGCCGAAGCGCCGGGCCACCACGAGCAGCAGCTCGGGCCCCTGCGCATCGAAGCCGCTCCAGGATTTCCGGGCCGCGAGCTTCGGATCCAGCGGGCCGAAAGGCAGCACCACCAGCCCGAGCCAAAGCCACGGCTTTCGCATTCCCCAGGCCTTTCTCACCGCAACGTGAACAGGAGCCGGATGTCCTGGTCGTCGAATCGGACGCCGGCCCCGGCAAACCAGGCAATCTGCCCGTCCGCCGCGCGGACGCCGTAGGAATCCACCTTCTTGAATCCCTCGATGCCGCCACGCAGGTAAAGGTTGCCCAGAAGCGAGTTGACCCCGAACGGC
>CANFHS010000105.1 GCA_947446835.1 Bacteriovoracaceae bacterium | reverse complement strand
GAGCACCACGCCGCCCAAGCGGATGGGCAACATCTGGAAGCTCATGAAGGCCAGCACCAGGCAGATGGCGCCCAGCACTCCGGCGATCCCCACCCCGGCCGTCTGGATTTCGGCGTAGATCAGCACCGCCCCGGCAGAAAGCAGCAAGGCCGCGATGGTCGGATGCGCCACCCGATGGAGCAACGCCTGGCCCAGGCTCATCTCCACGCGCAACAGGGGGGCCTGGGCCGTGGACAGCCTGCGCTCCACGCCCGGGCGCAGCCTCACGACCCGCCCATCCAGCTTCTTCATCAGCTCAGGCAGATCCTGCGCCAGCAGCTCCACCAGTTTTCCGTCCTGGGCTTCTTGCGCGGTGAAGCTCACGCTCTTGCGCACGATCTGCTCGGCGGTCTGAACATTGCGACCCCGCACCTCGGCCAGTCCCCGCGCAAAAGCCGAAACATCATTTTCGGCCTTCTCACCCATCTTTCCGCCGATGTCCTTGCCATCGGCGTTCACCGGATGGGCCGCACCGATGTGCGCTCCGGGCGAAAGGGCCGCCAAGTGCGACGCCAAGGCCAGCAGCGCCCCGGCGGAGGTTGCCGATGCGCCGGCGGGCGAAACAAAAACCACCACTGGCACCTGCGACTGGTCGATGGCCTGTGCCATTTCCTGCGTGCTACTGACCAGCCCGCCCGGCGTGTCGAGCTCCACCACCAGCGCCTGCGCCCCGGCCCGCGAAGCCCGGTCGATCGAGGACGCCACGTAATTCGCCACGGCCGGATTGATGGTCCCCTGCACGCGGGCCACCCACACCGGCGCCACCGCGTCGGCGCGCACCGGCGACGGAAGTGCTGCCAGCGCCAGCATCAGCCCGCACAGCGCCGCAGTCCAATGCCTCACCGGCCGCTCCCGCCACGGGCCGGAATTTCAAGACCGAGCTCGGCCGCCACGGCCTTCAGATCGTCCCACGCTTCGCGCTTCAGGGCGGGGTTCTGGAGCAGCTGCGCCGGGGAATGGGTCGCCAGGGCACGCACTCCCGCACACTCGCTCCACTGACCGCGCACCGAGCCGGGCAGCCCCAGGGTCACCACGCGACCAGGAGTCCTGGCCTGGATCACCGGTGCCAATGCCTCCAGGGGTGGCCCTCCCACTTCCACCTGGTCCTGCGCCAAACCCAGCGCTTCGACCATGCGATCCAGGAGCTGCCGCTCCGGACCGGGCTCAAGGAGTCCTTCGCCGACGAAGAGAATCTTCGGGCCTGGGCCCGGAAGCGGGCTCTCGGCCCCAGGCCGAGCCATCACGATGGCGCGGTCGGGCAAAAATCCTTCCCAGAAGCGGAGGCGGCCTGCATTCATGCGGCCACTCTCTTCGATCCCGGGAGGCTTGTAAAGGTGACCGGATGCGCCTGGAAATCGGCTTACTGGAGCCGATGAACCACGCGGCGCGACTTCTGGCCGCACTCCAGGCACCGGGCGGTCTCCTGGGTCAGATTCCTGACAAAATCGGTAATATGCGTGAAGTGGAGGTAGGCACCGCACTGGTCACAGCGGCAATACTTGACCATCATGTCCTGCGCGGTGCCGAAGAACGGGGACAGAGCGACTTCTTCCACTTCCACAGCCTGTGAAACCGGGTGCTTGTCCATGTTCTCGCATCTCCTTCTCTCGTAGGCCCCGTTGTGGTTGCGTGGGCCAGACAAAGAGCATTTCGGAGAAGCAAGGAACGTTCTGAACGGGAAAGATTTGCAGGGCAGCGCGTTCGGCCAGAATGACTCAGTTACGGATGACTCAGTCGCGAGCCTTGAACGAGCCCGTCACGGTGGCGATGCCCGAGCCCGAGCGCGCGGCAGCGGGAGTCTTTTTCAGGAGCTGACCGCTCACCTTCGCACTGGCCCCTTGGGCCACGGCCATGCGCGACCTGCATTCCCGCAGCAAGCGCAGCCGCAATGCCAGGAGCCGCTCAATGCGGCCATAGGAATCGTCGCGATCGTCTCCCGCGATCCGGGTAGCCTCTTCGAGATCGCCGGGGATCCGGTAAAGCCACGCGTTCAGGCGGTTATGGGGAAGCACCGCTGGCACCAGGTAGAGCGGGTCCACCAAGGCGCCCATCACCACCGCGACCGTGGCTCCCGCCTGGATCGGAAATACCCCGCGTTCCAGCAGCGATACCCGCTCGGCTTCGAGCTCGGCGGCCTCGGTGGCCCGATAGGCCGCATGGGCCGACAGCACCCTCAGCTGGAGGTCCACCTGGTTGAGCCGCTCCCGCAGCTTCGGCACCTCGCACCCCACGCCTCGCGGCGGTGAGGCCCAGCTGGACGAAGCCGACAGCAAGAGTCCCAGGACCACAAAGCCTTTCAGAGGACCACGGCGCGCCGATCCCATCCTCACTCCCGGGCCTCGCTCGAGGCCTGGCCCTGCGTCTTGCCGCCCAGGTGGAACGACCAGGATTGATGGAACACCTTCACGGTGTCACCCTTGATCCGCTTCTCAGCGACCCGAGGAGAAGTGCCCGTGACCTTGCCTGCCATGACAGAACGACAATCCCGCTTGGCCAATTCACGACGTGAAAGGAGCCCTTCGATCGTCTGGTAAGAGTCGGCGCTTTGATCCCAGGCCCCTTCAGCCCTGGCCTCGAGCCAATCCGGCGTCTCGCGAAAATACCGGTAAACGGGCGCCACCACGGTCGTGCCGACGAACGTGCCATATTTCTTGAGACTGAGCGCTGTCGCAAACTTAACGCGTCGCGGCAAACCGGCCTTCGTCACCGCTTGATAAGGCGCCCAGACAACCGCCAGGCCCCCGACCCCGAGTGCCGCCAGTGCCGGAAATTCCTTGAGATTCGTGTCCACCCAAAGCTCGGTCAGCTCGGATGCCTCGGCGTTCTTGGCGTCCCCGCGGCTGGCAAGCATCTTGAGCCGGACGTCCAGGTCATGAATCAGATTCCGGTAACGGGGAACCTGGCACTCGGGCGGCATGGGCCCGGGTCCGGCGAATGCGAACGAAGCGGGCAATATTGCACCAAGGACCAGGACGGAAGCCACGGTACGGACGGCAAATCGTTTCATTTCGAATTCCCCAAAAAGCGGAGCTCTGGTGTTTCAATTGCGGGCCTGGCTCACCGAGCCCGAGGCACGCGAAACAGGCATCGCCACTTCCGGCTCGACGCCCGCCTTGACCTCGCGAAGCGAGACCGAGGGAGCCCCTCCGGTGACAGGACGGACCTTCGACACGCGGGGCGCTGGGGCGTCCGCGCAGCCCCGGCGGGCCACGGCGCGCACGTGCACCAGTTCCTTGGAGCGCTCGAACGAGTCGTCCCGATCCTGGGAAGCGCGTTCGATCTGGTCCTGGAGGCGCTTTTCAGTGACACCCTGGACCTCACCGACGAAGAGACTCCCTCCGAGCATGGCCAAACCGGAGCCACCGCCCCGGACGACGGCTCCCAAGGTCAAGACCGCGCGGGACGCGTTCAGCGGGAAGGCTTTGCGCCGCATGTCCAGCAGGATGTCCTGGACCTGCCCGATCTCCTCTTCGCGGAAAGCGGCGTTGGCGCGCAGGACATCGATTCTTCGATCGGTCTCACGGAGCTTGCGGACACACGGCGCTTCGGGCTTCGTCCCTTCGGCCTGCACGGACTGGATCGGAAGGGCGGAAAGGACGAGGGTCAGGGCAAAGAAGGACCGGGGGCGGAAACTCACGGGCAACTCCTGGACAAAAGGATGAAGGGATTGGACCCCCTCGTTGCAGGAGCAATGCCAGATGAAATAGGGCCGGGGTTCAGCGGGATTCGATCTGAGACCCTTCCGCCTGTCCAAGCCGTGGACAGGTGCTCAGTCCCGATCGCCGCCCAGGATGCGTTTGGACCTCACGGCCCGGTGGTAGCTCACGGCAAACCGATGGGCCTCGTCCCGGATATGGGTCAAAAGCTTGTAGGCTTCGGTATGCGGAAGCAGCGGAACCGGGTTCTTGCGATTGGGGATGAAGATGCGCTCGTGCGACCCTTTGACCTCGGTGGCCTGGAAGTCGCTCTCGGTGCGGGCCTTGGCCAGGCCCACCACCCCCACGCCCTGCACCCCCAGCTCTTCCAGGATGGCCACGGCCTGGGCCAGCTGCCCTTTGCCGCCGTCCACCACCACCAGGTCCGGCAGGCTTTCGTCGTTGGCAAAGCGTCGACCCAGCACTTCGCGCATGGAAGCAAAGTCGTTGGAACCTTCCACCGTCTTGATCTTGTAGCGCCGATAGAGGTTCTTGTCGGGAGCCCCGTCCACGAACACCACCCGTGAAGCCACCGAGTCGGTGCCCTGGAAATTCGAGATGTCGTAGCACTCGATTCGCTGGGGCAGCCTCTGCAGGTGCAGCTTGTCCAGGATGTCCTCGAGCGCCTTGAGCCCGTGCCCCTGCTCCTTGCGCGAGGCCTGCTCCAGTCCATGCCGGGCATTGGCCAGGGCCACATTCAGCAGCTGCCGATCCGAGGCGCTTTCGGCCACCCGGACCGAAACTCCCAGCGTCCGCTCCAGAAGCTCCAGGTCCGCGGGCGGCTCGGCCAGCAGCACTTCGGACGCGCGAGCCAGCTCAGACCCTTCGTCGGACGCTTCCAGGTAGAATTGGGCCAGGAAGTCCTTGAGGACCTCGGGCTCGGGCAGGGATTCGTCCAGGTTCTGCAAGTGATAATGGCGAACCGCCACCAGCTTGCCCTCGCGAAGCTGGAGCATGACCCCGTGGCCTTCGGAGCCGTGGCGGGCCACCGAGGCCACGTCCCGGCTCCGCACCGAGCCCGGCTCGGCCACCACCTGGGTGGCCGTGACCAGCTCCAGCGCCTGCAGCTGGTCGCGGTATTCGGCGGCGAGCTCGAACTCGTCCTCCGCCGCCGCATCCTCCATGCCTTTTCTCAGCTCTTTCAGGAGCTTGTCGCCCCTTCCTTCAAGAACTCCTATCACTTCCTGGATTACCTCCCGGTAGGCCTGGGGCGTGATGAGGCCCACGCAGGGGGCCGAGCACTGGCCCATCTGATGGAGGATGCAGGGCCGGGAACGGTGGCGGAAGGTGTTGTCCGAGCAGTCCCTGAGCTGGAACGTCTCATTGAGCAGCTTCAGCACTTTTCGGGCCGCCCCTGACGAAGGAAAGGGACCAAAATACCGGCTCCCATCCCGGCGGACCTTGCGCGTCCACTCGATGCGGGGAAAGCTGACTCCCTGGTCGATCCGGAGGTACGGGTAAGTCTTGTCGTCCTTGAGCCGGACGTTGAACTTGGGCTTGTGCTTCTTGATCAGGGTGGCTTCAAGAATCAGGGCTTCGGCTTCGGTCTCGGTCAGGATGACGTCAAACCGCCGGACCCGTCCCACCATCATCTCGGTGCGGGGATGCTCCTGGACGTCCGGCTGGAAGTACTGGAGCAAACGACTCCGCAAATTACGGGCTTTGCCCACGTAGATGACGGTGCTCGCCTCGTCTCGCATGAGGTAGCAGCCGGGAGACGTGACTGTTTCCTTGGCCCGCTCCAGCATCTGCGAGCGAAATTCTTGATTTTCCAACCGTCTCTCTCCTATAACCACCTAACCCTCAAACGGCTTTCCACTCAACTTTTTCGGAGACTTGATCATGGCCCGTTCGACGAATTCCGGTGTCGGCAGCGAAGCCCTGGCTTACTGCACCAGCTGCAAAATGGACCTTAATCACGTCGTGGTGTCGATGCAAGGCGACCGGATGGCCAAGGTCGAGTGCCGTACTTGCAAAAAAATCCACGCTTACAAGGCCCCCAAGGGTGTGACCGAGCCGGGCGGCGCCGCCAAGGCGACGGGCACCAAAAAGCGCGCTTCCAAGAAAGCCGCCGCTGAAGTCCAGGAATCCAATCCCGTTGAAGTCGAATGGGAAAAGCTGATGAACACCCATCGCGCAGCGCCGATGAAGTCCTACTCCACCAAGGGCCACTTCACCCTGGGCGACAAGATCAACCACCCGAACTTCGGCGAAGGCATCGTCGGAAAGCTCATCTACCCGAACAAGGTGGAAGTGATCTTCCGCACCGACGTCAAGATCCTCATCCACGGCGGACAGGCTTCCTGAAGCCCACCCGACGGATCGCGATGAGCCGGCTCCTGTCCGGAAGCAGCCTCTGCGCTCTCCTCGTCGGGGCCTTGGCTGCGTGCTCCAGCGCGCCCAAGACCACGCCTGAACTTTCGCGGCTCGAAGGCCGCAAGGTGGCGCTGGTCGAGGTCACGGGCGAAGCCACGGCCCGCGCCGTGTTCGAGGTCGCGCTGGTCAACCAGATCCGCGAGCACGGCAGCTTCATCCTGGTCAGCAAGCAGGACACCGAACGCGCCCGGCAGGCGCCCGGGACGCAGATCTCGGACTGGCGCGGCTGGGCCCAGGCGGCGGGCGCCGATCTGGCCCTGCGCATCGAAGTGCGCCGCTTTGAAGCCGAAACCCACGAAGGGGTTTCGTCCGAGACCGTCACCGACTCGCAGCTGGCCGCGGAACGGGGCGACGACGGAAAATCCGAGCGCCTGGTGCGGGTGAAGTCCCTGGACGGCGCCGTATCGGCGAACCTCGAGTTCACGGACCTGAAGACCGGCGAAGTGCGCCGGGCCTTGGCCGAAAAGCAGGACCGCAAGGTCGCGGAAGAACGGACCTCGGCCATGCACCTGCCGCCACGCCTCCGCTTCCTCGAAAAGCTGGCCCAGGACGCCTTGGCGGAGTTCTTCGAACGCTACCAGTAACCGGAATGGTTACTTGCAGTCGGCCAGCGTGATGGTTTCGTCGGGCACCTGGGGGTCGGTCGATTTGAGCACGGCCCTGCCGCAGCCCTGGAATTCGAGCGTGGCCCTGCCCGTGCGGCCCTCCAGGTACTCGATGGCCATCGTGCCCGAGGTGGGATGACAGCAGGTGGCGGAGCCCCAAAGCAGGTCGGAGGGGCTGAGGCGCACCACCGTCCTGGCCAGGTTGTGACTCACTTCCAGGGTGCCACGCCGGATCTCGCGGATTCCACGGGCCAGGCCCTGGACCACCTCCAGCGGAGCCACCGACTGGGTCGAAACGTCGACGACCGTCTTGCCGTCGCGGACCCAGGAGCGGCGGACGCCGAAGACATCCAGGCGGTACTCGCCCACGGCCCCGGTGCTGGTCAGCCGGATGCCTCCACTGAAGTTAATTCCCCGGAAATCCCGATGCGCCCGGGTTGCGACTTTCAGCTCGCCTCCCGAAGTCCGGGTAAACGAGAGCTCCGCGCTCCAGACGGATTCCTCGTTGGCAATCGCGGGTCCGAGTCCGGCAGGGCCCTGGCCCAGATCACAGGCCGGATTCTGGCGATCCACGTACTGCAGGACCGCGGTCCCGCTGACCCGGACCCCGGCGTCCGGCAAGGCGCAGTCCGAGTAGGTCTTCTGGCGCACCTGGTTCGCGCAAGGCTGAAGGCGCAGCGAGGTCGCGCACGCAGGCTCATCGCTGATCGGCGAGGCTCCGCCTCCGTTTTCATCCAATCCCGCGTTCATGGCGGTCACCGCGGAAACCACCGCGGCGGCGTTTCCCGATTCCAGCTCGGCCAGCCGGCTCGTGCCGAAACCTTTTCCGCAGGCCAAGAGCCCCAGACTTCCGCAGATCAGCCCACCCAGTGCCCCTACCCGTTTCATCGTGCCCCCCCGAGCCAATTCCACGGCACCCTAGCCCAGGAATTCCCGGTTTTCCAGCCCCGAGGCCGGAACCGGGCTCAAAGGGCCAGAGCCAGGGCCTTGAGGCGCTTGATCCGGTCGCGGATCTCGGCGGCGCGCTCGAACTGCATGGCCCGCGCCGCCTCCCGCATGTCGGCCTCGAGCCGGGACGCGGCCTTGGGCACCTCCTCCAGCGTGGTGAAATAATCGCCTGCCAGGGTGCGGATCTCTTCCAGCCGCGAACCTTCGTCCACCAGGTCCAGCTCCGACATGGCGGCACCCGGATCGGCGGCGCTCCAAACGCTTTTGCCGTGACCCGAGCCCGCGCCCGTGCGCAGGGCGCGCTTGGCCAGCTGGGCCCGATCGGCCAGCTTTCCGGCACGGCCCGAAGTGGAAGCCACTTCGCCGTCGTCCGCCAGCGCAGGCGTGAGGGGCGCCGGAATGGCCTTGCGGATGGTCTGCGGGGTGATGCCGTACTTCTGGTTGTACTCTTCCTGGATCGCGCGTCGCCGGCTGG
>CANFHS010000104.1 GCA_947446835.1 Bacteriovoracaceae bacterium | reverse complement strand
GGTCCTCCATCCGATCGGGGGTCTCCCGATGATCTTCCACCTGCTGGACCGCCTGCGTGAAAGCGTTCCGGGCGCTTCCATCGCGGTGGTGGTGGGGCATGCGCGCGAAAAGGTGGAAGAGGCCATCCGCGGCGAAAAGCGCTTCGCGGAGATGGATATCCACTTCGTCCATCAGGCCGAACAGAAGGGCACGGGGCATGCTGCCCGCTGCGCGATGGACTCGGAGTGGGGCGCGCGCGTTTCCGCGCGCAAGCTTCCGGTCCTGGTGTTGCCCGGAGATCTCCCGCTGATTCCCACGGTGCTGCTGACCCAGATGCTGGAACCGTTGCCTTCCTCGGCGGCGCTTCGGCTCCTGACCTGCGAGCTTTCCGAGCCCAAGGGTTACGGACGGGTGGTGCGTCGGGGCAAGCAGGGTCCGGTGCTCCGGATCGTGGAAGAGAAGGACGCCAATGAACGGGAGAGGGCCATCACCGAGGTGGCTGCCTCCATCTATCTCTTCAATCCCGTTTTCCTGCGCGCCTGCCTGGGCAAGCTTTCCAACAAGAACGTCCAGGGCGAGTACTATTTGACGGACCTGCTGGGCATGGCCGCACGGGCCAAGAAAAGGATCGATGTCCTGTGCTGGTCCCAGGCGGAGGATCTTCGCGGCGTCAACGATCTGTGGGAGCTGGCGGTCGCGCACCGGCTTCTGGCCGAACGCATTGTCCAGGACTGGGCGCGCGCCGGGGTCAGGTTCATTGATCCCTGGAGCGTGCAGATCGACCCGACGGTGGTCCTGGAAGAAGAGGTGGTGGTCCACCCGGGCGTGCAACTTTCGGCCGGAACCCGGGTGGGGCGCGGCACGGTGCTGGGCCCCCAGGTCAATCTCAGGAGCACCCGTGTGGGACCGGGTGCGAACCTCAAGCAGGGCACCGTGGCCGAGAACGCCGTGATCGGGGCCGAGTGCCAGGTGGGTCCTTACGCCCACCTGCGCCCCGAGGCCGAGATCGGGGACCGCGCCAAGATCGGCAACTTCGTCGAGATCAAGAAGGCGCGCATCGGGGAAGCGACCAGCATTGCCCACCTTTCCTATGTCGGGGATGCCGAGATCGGCCGTCGCGTGAACATCGGCTGCGGCTTCGTGACCTGCAATTTTGACGGTCGCGTGATCCAGGGCAGCCGCAAGCACAAGACCGTGATCGAGGACGACGCCTTCATCGGCAGCGACTGCCAGGCCGTGGCGCCGGTCCGCGTGGGCAAAGGTGCCTTCGTGGCTTCCGGCTCCACCATCACCGAGGACGTCGAAGCCGACGCCCTGGCCATTGCGCGGGCGCGGCAGGTCAGCAAGCCCGGCTATGGGCGCAAGCTGCGCGCGGGTCCGGGCGGGGGCGCCTGAGGCATGTGCGGAATCGTGGGGTACGTGGGCAGCCGTCCGGTCGTGGATCTCCTGATCGGGGGGCTCCGGCGGCTGGAGTACCGGGGGTATGACTCGACCGGGGTCGCGTTCTTCAGCGGCCAGACCCTGCAGGTCCGCAAATCCGAAGGAAAGCTGGAGAACGTCGAGAAGCTCCTGCAGGCCGACGCCACCCGCTTCGCCGACGCCCGCAGCGGGATCGGCCACACGCGCTGGGCGACCCACGGCAAGCCGACCACCCAGAACGCCCACCCTCACGAAGTGGGCGACGTGGTGCTCGTGCACAACGGCATCATCGAGAATTACCAGGACATCAAGGCCGAGCTGGCCCGGCACGGGCGGCATCCCCGCAGCGAGACCGACAGCGAGCTCTTCGGATTCCTCGTGCAGGATGAGCTCGACGCCGGCCGGGAATTTGTCGAGGCGATGCGCCGCGCTTTCGGCAAGATCCGCGGGCAGGCTTCGATCGTTGCCATGTGCCGGCGCGAGCCCGGGCGGGTGGTGGGCGTGCGCAACGGCTCGCCCCTGGTCGTGGCGCGCGATCCTTCGGGCGGAGTCCTGTTCGCCAGCGACGCGCAGCCGGTGCTCGAGTACACGCGGGACGTGATCTTCCTCGAGAACGGCGACGTCGCGGTGGGGGACGACTCGGGTCTGAGGATCCTTGAGCTGGCCACGGGTCGTGAAGTCCGTCGCGAGGCCACGCGGCTGGACTGGTCGCCCGAACGCCTCGACAAGGGGGGCTACCCCCATTACATGCTCAAGGAAATCCATGAGCAGCCGGTGGCTCTCATCGACACGCTCAATGCCCTGCTGGATCGGGCCAAGACGGACGCGTTCCCGATGGCGCCCCAGCCGGGGGTCGAGCTTCTGGCCAAGGCCCGCGAACTCGTCCTGGTGGCCTGCGGAACCTCGTACCATGCGGCCCTGCTGGGCAAGTACTGGATCGAGTCGCTGGCGCGCCTGCCCGTGCAGGTGGAACTGGCCAGCGAGTTCCGCTACCGCGACCCGGTGGTGGGCGCAGACTCGGTGGTGCTCGGCATTTCCCAGAGCGGCGAGACGGCCGATACCCTGGCGGTCATCCGCGACATGCGGGCGCGAGGAGTTCCCACGCTTGGCGTGACCAACGTGCGCGGCAGCACCCTGGCCCGCGAAGCCCAGGCCGTGTTCTACACTTCGGCCGGCCCCGAGATCGGGGTGGCCGCGACCAAGACCTTCCTGTCCCAGTGCCTGGCCATGCTGCTCTTTGCGGGCAGTCTGGGCGTGAAGCGCAATCCCGCGCATCGCGCCCGGGTTGAGGCCTTGTTCCATCAGCTGGTCAAGTTGCCCCACCTGCTGGAAAGCGCGCTCGAGGACCAGGGCCCCCTGACCCAGGCCATCCGGAATGCCTGCGGCTCGGTCCAGGAGGCCAAGGGTTTCTTTTTCATCGGTCGTGGAACCTCGTATCCGGTGGCCCTGGAAGGGGCGCTCAAGCTCAAGGAGATTGCCTACATCCATGCCGAAGGCTACGCGGCGGGTGAGCTCAAGCATGGCCCCATCGCCATGATCGACGACCAGATGATCGTGGTGGTCCTGGCGCCGCGTGACGCATGGCGCGACAAGACCATCTCCAACCTCGAAGAGGTGAAGTCCCGCGGCGCCAGGATCCTGGGCGTGGGGGCTTCGGCGGACGAGTCGCTCCGTTCGCTGTGCGATTTCTGGGTTCCGGTTCCCGACGCGATGGACGAGAGCCTGCTTCCGTTCGTGTTGACCCCGGTGATGCAGTTGCTGAGCTACGAGCTGGCCTGCCTGAAGGGCACTGACGTGGACAAGCCCAGGAACCTCGCCAAGAGCGTGACCGTCGAGTAGAATTTCCGGATGCTGCTCTCCGCGATGATCGGGGCGCTGGCGGCCCTCGTGGCCGCGGTGCCGCGCCTGCTCCATGCCTGGTTTCCCGCATTTCCCTGGAACTCGCCCTGGCTGCTGGTGGCCCTGGCCTTCTCGGTCGCTTTGGCGCGGTTTTTCTGGCTGAGGGTCAGGCCCGGCTCGCGTCCCTATGACGGCATCGCCGATCTCTTTGTTCATGTGCATGACCCGGCCAACCCGGAAAGCTCGCGCCGGTGGGCCGGTCGCGCCTTTTTTTCGCTGGGTTTTTCGCTGCTGGGCGGATTGGTGGGGCGCGAAGGTGCCGCTTCCGAGTTTTCCAAGGCCGTGCTGCTCCGGCGCACCTCGCGCGCCTCGCGCTGGTCGGAGTCGCGGCGGCGCACGGATGCCGCGGTGGCGCTTGCGGCCGGTGTTTCGGCAGCCCTCGGCGCCCCGGTGTTCGCCATCCTCCTGGTCATGGAGCTGGGACTGGGCGGACGCCTGCTGAACGCCGCGGCCGCTGCTCTGGCCGCGCAGTTCTCGATCCATGCCCTTTCGGAGGTCTGGCCGCAGATCTCCATGTACCCCGACCTCTCGGGGCTCCAGGTCGAGCTTCAGGCCCTGACCTGGCGCGACTCGCTGCCCGTGGCGCTGGCCGCGGCCGGTGGCTTGCTGGCGGGTGCCGCGCTCATCCGCCTGATCGTGATGGGCAAGGCGACTTTGGGCGAGTGGTTCCGCGCGCGGGCCTGGATGACGGCCGTGGTATCGGCCGTCCTGCTGGGTTGGGTGGGCCTGGTTTTCCCGCAAGGACTGGGACCGAGGCTGGATCTGCTGGAGCAGGTGCTGGGCGGGCAGCGGACGGCCCAGCAGGTGGGAATGCTGGCCCTCGCGCAGCTGCTGCTGCTGGTGGCGCTGCGGGTGGGCATCGGAACCATGGGCATCGTCGGGCCGGTCTTCGCCCTGGGCGGGTTCTCGGGTTGGGCCTTTGGCGCGGGCCTGGGGCTGCACGGGGTCTCCGCTTCGGCGCTGACGGCGCTCGTGGGCGCGACGGCAGCCCTGGCGGTCGTGCTGGATGCCCCGCTCGCGGCCACGGCCATGGCCATGGAGCTTTCTGGCGCCAGCTGGGTGCTTTTGCCGTGCGGGCTGGCGGCGTTCGCGGCCCGCACCCTGTGCCGCAAGGTGCTTCGCACCCGTTCGCTGATCCTCACCGACCTCGAAGGGCGTGGGTTCCTGATGTGGCAGGGGAGGTCGCGCGAAGTGCTGGATCGCCTGCGGGTCCGCGATGCCATGGTCACCGATCATGAGACGGTCGAGGAGCATGAGACGGTCACGGTCCTCCATGAAAAGCTGATGGCCTCCCGGTATCCTTTCCTTCCGGTCGTGGATCGCCAAGGTCGGTTTCTGGGTGTCCTGACCCTGGACCTGATCGAAGAGGCCTGGGAGTCCCAGGGACCCGTGTCCGCGAACTCGCCCCTGGCCAAGCTTCTCGAAGCCCGTGACCTGCTTTACCGGTCGCGGGTCAAGACCCCCACGGCGACTCCTGCGGATCCCCTGACCTCGGTCACCGCGCTTTTCGAAGAGTATCCGTGTGTTCCGGTTCTGGATTCCTCGCGGAAGGTGGCGGGCCTGCTGTTCGTGCACAATGTCCGCCTGGCGTATGACCGCGAGATGGGGCGTGCCGCGCGCCTGGCCGAGCATTTCCAGGCGGCCATGCCTCCTTCCTCGGGCTGATTCGGCCCCTGAAGTGTGGTAGACCGACGGCCTCATGATTGACTTCGAGTCCGCTCCCTCGTCCTCGGGAAAACCGCAGTTCAGGTCCGCGCCGCCTCCGGTACCCGGTGCGGGGTCGGGTCCGGGCCAGGAGCCGGCTTTTGTCAGCGCCCTGAACGACCGGCAGCGCGAGGCCTGCCTCATCACCGACGGGCCGCTCATCGTCCTGGCCGGCGCGGGCTCCGGCAAGACCAAGATGCTCACCTCGCGCATCGCGAACCTGATCGAGGCCCGGCGGGTGCCTCCCCACCACATCCTGGCGGTCACCTTCACCAACAAGGCCGCCACCGAGATGCGGGAACGGGTGGGTCGTCTCCTGGAGAGCACCGGGTTCTTCGGTTCTCCCGAAATCGGCACCTTTCACGCCATCTGCGTGCGCATGCTCCGCAAGGAGCTGGCCCATACCCCGTTCACCCAGACCTTCACCATCTACGACGACTCGGACCAGCTTTCGCTCATCAAGGCGGTGGTGGCCAAGCTGGGTATCGACGAAAAGCAGTTCAGTCCCAAGAGCTTCCAGGCCGCCATCAACCGCGCCAAGTGCGACGCCGTCGAGCACCAGGACATGCAGCCCTCGGCGCACAACTTCTTCGAGCGCCAGCTGAAGCGCGTTTACGAGCAGTACCAGAAGGATCTTTTTGCCAACAACGCCATCGATTTCGGCGAGATCCTGACCCTGACCTACCGGCTGCTGCGCGACAACGTCGAGCTCCGCACACGCTGGCAGAACCGTTTCCGTTACATCCACGTGGACGAGTACCAGGACACCAACCGCGCGCAGTACCTGCTGCTGTCGATGCTGGCCCAGAAGGTCCATGGCGGCCACGAGAACATCTGCGTGGTGGGCGACGAGGACCAGTCCATCTACAAGTGGCGAGGCGCCGACATCCGCAACATCCTGGACTTCGAGCAGGATTATCCGGGCGCCCGGGTGGTCAAGCTCGAGCAGAACTACCGCTCCACCAAGACCATCATTTCGGCGGCCAGCCAGCTCATCTCCAACAACAAGGAGCGCAAGGACAAGCGCCTCTGGACCGACAACTCGCAGGGCGTTCCCATCGTGCGCGCCATCCTGCCCGACGAGCGTTCGGAGGCCGAATTCGTGGTGGGCGAGATCAAGCGCCTGGCCAACCACGAGAACCGCACTTATCCCGAGTTCTCCATCCTCTACCGGACCCACGCGCAGAGCCGCCAGTTCGAGGACGTGCTCCGTCGCGAGAAGATCCCCTACCAGATCGTGGGCGGATTGCGGTTCTACGACCGCAAGGAGATCAAGGACGTCCTGAGCTACTTCAAGGTGGTGCTCAATCCGACCGACTCCGTCGGCCTGAAGCGCATCATCAACGTCCCCGCGCGCGGCATCGGCAAGACCACGCTCGACAAGCTCGAGGCGCTGCAGGTGCAGATGCAGGACGCCGGCGAGATCGAACCGACGCTCTGGGGCGCGCTGAAGCGCGAGGCCCGGCAGCCGCAGGTGCTCTCGGGCGCCACGGCCCGCAAGATCGCCTCGTTCGTGGCGTTCGTGGAGCGCCTGATGGAGGAGCAGCCCAAGCTGCTGGTGTCGGAGCTCTACCACCTGATCCTGGACGAGACGGGTTACGTGCGGGACCTGCGCCAGGAAGGCACCGAGGAAGCCTCCGACCGGATCGAAAACCTGGAGGAGTTCGATACGCTCCTGCAGGAGTTCGAAGAGGACTTCTTTGCCCAGGTTCCCGAGCCCGAGCGTGAAGCCCGGAAGCCCGAGCTGCTGCCCCTGTTCCTGGAGCAGAGCTCGCTGGCCACCGATGTGGGGCCGCGAAACGAGGTTTCTCCCCTGGCGGTCAACATGATGAGCTTGCACGGGTGCAAGGGCCTGGAGTTCCCCGTGGTCTTCCTGGTGGGAATGGAGGAGGGGCTTTTTCCCTCGGTCCGCGCCTGGGAAGAGACCAGCGACGAGGACATCGAGGAGGAGCGCCGCCTCTGCTACGTGGGCATGACCCGCGCCCGCGAGCAGCTCCACCTGTCGAGCGTGGCCGTGCGGCGGCTCTGGGGCCAGGTGGCTTACCAGGAGCCCGCGCGCTTCTTCGCGGAGATTCCCGACGAGTACCTGGACGTGCGCGACTACTCCCACTCCCAGGCGGCCGGTACCTTCCGCGCGGGTTCCTCGCGCAACTTCGGCTTCGCGGGATCGGGAACCTCGGCCAAGTCCGGGGGAGGCTCGAATTTCTCGTTGCCTCGCAAGGCGCCGAGCGTCGACGAGTTCGACCAGCGGCCCGCCCACGATGGCTGGGGCGAGACGGGGCGTGAAGGCGCCCAGGCGCTCGTGGGAATGCGGGTTGCACATCCGGATTACGGAGACGGCAAGATCGTCCAGGCGGATGGCTCGGGCGAGGACACCAAGGTCGTGGTGGATTTCGGCGGGCGCGACAAGCGCAAATTCCTGTTCCGCTACATCCGCCAGCACGTCAAAGGCTAGGTCCAGGAGCCGGGAGGTCATTCGCGATGTGTGGTCGCTACACCGTGACCGTGAGCTGGTCCGAGCTGAGGCAACGCTTCCAGGCCGAAGGGCCTGGCCACGAGCCCGCCGGGGGTTGGCAGCCCCGTTTCAACGCGGCTCCGGGCCAGCAGCTGCCCGTCGTGGTTTTTGCGCGGCCCGAGGGGCGTCCTTCTGATCCCCCGCGCCGCGAGCTCAGGCTCCTGCGGTGGGGCCTGGTCCCGACCTGGGCCAAGGAGCCGACCTTGGGCGCCAAGACCATCAATGCGCGCAGTGAGACGGCTTCCGAGAAGCCCACGTTCCGGAGCGCGTTCCGCAGCCGTCGCTGCCTGGTGCCGGCCGATTCCTTCTATGAATGGCAGAAGGTGGGAGGCCGCAAACAACCCCTGCGCATCCTGCCGGACGAGCACTCGGCCATTGAACCGGGCGCGGCGCCGCTCTTCGCCTTCGCGGGTCTCTGGGAAAACGGTACGTTCACGGTCCTGACCCGCGCCGCGGATGCGGGTCTGTCTGCCGTGCATGATCGCATGCCGGTCATCCTGGCCTCGGCGCAGGAGGAAAAGCTCTGGCTGGAGTCCTCATCGGAGGCACTGGGGCATCTGCACGACCTGCTGGCAGCGCCTGCGCCCGAGCGGCATTGGCGGCTTTACCCGGTTTCCACCCGGTTGAATTCGCCCGCGCATGACGACGCCTCGCTGGTCGCGCCGGAGTCCGGTTCTCAGGTTGGCCAGGAGGCCCCAGACGCACAGCCTTCGCTCTTTGACGAGCCCTCGGCTGCGCCC